>SKMI01000158.1 GCA_007121115.1 Paracoccaceae bacterium
TGCTGGCCACGACTGGCCTGGTCTTCGCGCTGCAGGCACTGGTGGCGCATCGACGACGCGTGGCGCTGCAGGTCGTCGCCGCGGCGCTGGCGGGCGACGCGGTGCCCTGTGTCGTCACGGACGGGCAGGCCGGGCTTGTTCTGTGGGGCAATGACGCCGCTGGGAACCTGGAGGGGCTGACCCGGAATGGCCTACTGAGCGCGTGGCTCATGGACTGGCGCGCCGAACCGGAGCAGACGGTGACACATCTGCTGGAACAGGTCGCGGCGACTGGCGATGCAACGGCGGATATCTCCCTGGCCAAGGGGGCACTGCATCTCGATCTGCGCCATGCGCCGCCCGATCTGGTGGTCTGGCGTCTTGCCCTGACGGCAACGACCGACGCGGCGGGGGACGATGCGGTCATCGCGCCGGCATTGGACCAGTTGCCGGTGGGGATGATGCGGATCGGGGGGAATGGCAGAATCGCCACCCTCAACCTCGAGGCACGGCGCCTCCTCGGCCTGCGCAACGGCGAACACCCGGGGCTTTCCGATGTGCTCGATGGGCCGGGCCGGCCGCTGGACGACTGGATCGCCGAGGCCATGTCTGGCCGCTCCGCCAACCGCACCGAGGTCCTGCGGGCGCGCCGCGCCGCCGTCAGCGATTTCCTGCAGGTCACCCTGCGCCGGATCGATGGCACGGACGGACCCACGCTTTACGCCGTGCTTTCGGATGCCACCGAATTCAAGGCGCTGGAAGACAAGTTCACCCAAAGTCAGAAGATGCATGCCGTGGGCCAGCTTGCGGGCGGGATAGCGCATGATTTCAACAATCTTCTGACAGCGATTACAGGGTATTGCGACCTGTTGTTGCTACGCCATGACAACGGCGACCCGGATTACCCGGACCTGATCCAGATCCGGCAGAACGCCAACCGCGCCGCCGGGCTGGTGCGGCAGTTGCTGGCGTTCTCGCGCAAGCAGCGGCAGGAGCCAGAGGTGCTCGATATTGGCGACACGCTGCGCGATCTGGCGCATCTGCTTGGCCGCCTGCTGGGCGAGCGGGTGACCCTCACGCTTGCCCATGGCGAGGACGTGCCGCCGATCAGGGTCGACCGGCGGCAGATGGAACAGGTGCTGATCAACCTGGTGGTCAATGCCCGCGATGCCATGCCGCTGGGTGGCGAAATCCGGATCGAGACTCGCCCGGTGGTGCTGGCGCAGGAAACGCTGCGCGACAAGGCCCGCATTCCCGCCGGAAGCTACACGCTGATCGAGATTCGCGATGAGGGTGTCGGCATTCCGGCCGAGCGGCTGCCGCGGATATTCGAACCCTTCTACACCACCAAGCGCCCGGGCGAGGGGACCGGTCTGGGGCTCTCCACCGTCTACGGGATCGTCAAGCAGTCGGGCGGTTTCATCTTCGCCGAAAGCATCGAAGGGCAGGGCACCAAATTCACCCTGTACTTCGCCGCCTGCGATCCGGCGCAGGCGGATGCAGCCGCCGCGGTGGCCTCCCGTCCCGCGCCGCTGCCCGCGCGCCGAAGCACGGGCACGGTCCTGCTGGTCGAGGATGAAGTGCCGGTCCGCGCCTTCACCGCGCGCGCTCTGGAAATGCACGGCCACACGGTGCTCGAGGCTGACAGCGGCGAGGCCGCGCTGGAACTGCTCGCGGACCCGTCGGTGCATGTGGATCTGTTCCTGTCGGATGTGGTTCTGCCGGGGCTGGACGGTCCCGGTTGGGTCGCAGAGGCGCGGCAGGCCCGGCCCGATGTCGGGGTGATCTTCATTTCCGGGCATGCGGAGGATCATCTGCCGCTATCGGGGATGTCGGTACCGAACGCGGTATTCCTGGGCAAGCCCTACACCTTGCGGGAACTCAACGCGCTGGTCTCGGAGAAACTCGGCTGAGCCTGCGGGCGCTTCGGTGGCCATGCGTCGGTGGAAAACGCCCTTTGCGCAGCCGCGCCCAGGGCCGTGCGCGTGGCGCCCTTGCGTGTCCCCCCGAGTGCCTATGCCGGGCGGGCGGGTGCGCCACATGCGTCGGCGCGGTCGGGGACTGGCCAAGGCATCGGCGGTCCCGTCATTGGCTGATCGTGCGATGTGGCGCGGGCGCGGCGGAAGCGCCGGGGCGAGGCAGCGAGGATATGGAAACGCAGAAAAGACAACGCAGAAAGAAGACGCCGAGCAGAGCAGGGTGTGCAGAGCGGGTAGGGAAACGCGCCCCGGAACAGCGCCCCGCGGTCCGGTTGCCGCTGCGGCATCACAACTTGGCAAACGCTTCAGGAAGGACTCGTCACGGATGGTCGCGCGCGTTATGGTTTCGTATGGTTTTGGCATCGTTCCTTCGCTCCGAGTTTACCCCGGCGACGCGCGCGGCGTGGCGGGCGCGCCTGACGCTATCATTCCTCGCGCTGCTCCTTGGCGCATGGCTGCTGATGTGGCTGCTGACGGCGACCGCGAATGCGCAGCCGGATCAGCGCCGCATGGCATTGATTGTCGGCAACTCCGATTACCGCGAAGCCGAGGTGCTGCCCAACGCGGCGCGGGATGCGCGCGCGCTTGCCAGCTCGGTCGAGAACCTCGGGTTCGAGGTGACGCTGCTTCTGGACACCGAATTCGACCAGTTCGAACGCACCGTCACACGTTTCGCCCAACGGGCCGAGGACGCCGATGTTGTCCTGTTCTATTTCTCCGGGCACGGGTTCCAGCTTGAGGGTGCCAACTTCCTCGCCCCGGTTTCCGCCAGCCTGCGCTCGGTCGAGGAGATCGAGGCGCAAACCCTGCGGCTGGACCGGATCATCGCGGACATTTCCGGCCCGGGTCGGCAGACGGTCGTGCTGCTCGATGCCTGCCGCAACAACCCGCTGCCGCCGTCCCTGCGCGGGACCTCCCGGGACGGTCTGGCGCAGACCGAAACCGGGACCGACACTTTCGTCGCCTTTGCCACCCAGCCCAACAACATCACCTTTGACGGGCGTGACGGTAACAGCCCCTTCACGACGGCGCTGCTGACCCACCTGGATACGCCGGGCGTCAGCATCTCGGAAATGATGATCCGCGTGCGCAGCGATGTGTCGCGGCAGACGCTGGGCCGCCAGATCCCGTGGGACCAGAGTTCGCTAACGAAGCCGTTCTATTTCAACGCCGTGCAGTCCTCGGCCGATGACATGGCGGAAATCGACCTGGACATGTTCGTCGGACAGGACCGCGAACGGCGCGAATGGGCGGTGCAGTTCCTCGTCAGCACCGGCATGCAGATCACCATCGAGGAAATCGACGCGGAATTGCGCGCCCGCGGCCTGCTGCCGGAAGAAGAGGCGATCGAAGTCGCCGCTGCCCCGCCCGAGCCCGAGCCGGAACCGGAACAGAGACCGCAGTTCCTCACTGTGCCGGTGCCGACGGGTGCACCCGAGCGCGAAGAGCCTGCCGCCGAGTCTGTCGCCGAGCCTGCACCGGAGCCGGAGCTTGCCGAGGCGCCCGAGCCCGTCGCACGGGACCCGGAGCCGGAACCCGAGAGCGCTGCCGCCGATGTGGCCGAAGCGGACGCCTCGGAGCCGGCGGTTGAGGAAGAGGCGCTGGACCTCGCCGCCCTGCCAAGCCCGCCCGAGCCGGAGCTTTCCGAAGCGCCCGAGCCCGCTGCACGGGACCCGGAGCCGGAAGTCGAGAGCCCCGCTGCCGATGTGGCCGAAGCGGACGCCTCGGAGCCGGCGGTTGAGGAAGAGGCACTGGACCTCGCCGCCCTGCCAAGCCCGCCGGAGCCGGAACCGCAGCCTGAACCCGACCTGGCGGCGCGCCCTGATCCGCTTCCGGAACCCGAGGCCGACCCGGTGCCCGAGCTTGCAGAGGATCCCGCGCCCGATCTGGAGTTCCCCGATATCTCGAGCATGGTCGCAACCCGCGTGGCGGCCGAAAGCCCCGGTGACATGCTGGTGCTGGCGGCGCTGGAGCCGGGGCAGGCGTTGACGCCCCATGTCGGTGCCCAGCGCCGGATCATCGGGGTGGAGATCGAGCCCGAAGTGCTGCCGGACAACATCGTCTTCGCGCTGCAGGAAGAGCTTGCGCGCGTGGGCTGCTACCGGATGCGGGTCGATGGCATCTGGGGGCGTGGATCAGCGCAGGCGCTGGTGAATTTCTACATGCGCACCGGTCTGAACCCGCCGTCTGACACGCAGCCGTCGGCGGCGATCTGGCGCACCGTGCGCGACACCGAGGGCGAGGTTTGCCCGCCGCCCGCGCCCCGGGCCGCCGCACCGACCCCCACGACCGGTACAGGGACGCGCACCGGTGGTCAGGCGCAGGCCCCGGCACCAGCTCCGGCACCGCAGCCGACACAGCCCTCTGGTGGGCGTGGCCTGGACAGTGGCCGCGGTGTCGGCGGGTTGCGCTGACATGGCTGCGCGGCTGTCCCGTTCCCGTTGCTGCGGGGACGGCACA
>SKMI01000322.1 GCA_007121115.1 Paracoccaceae bacterium
CGGCGAGTTCCACCTGCAGAACGCCCTCGCGGGTCTGGGCACGGTCGGCGAAGATTTCCAGGATCAGCCCGGTGCGGTCCAGAAGCTTCACCTCCAGCGCGCGCTCCAGATTGCGCTGCTGCACGGGGGACACCGGCCCGTCGATCAGCACCAGCTCGATCTCGTCCCCGGCCACGCGGGCCTTCAACTCGTCGATCTTGCCGCTGCCGAACAACTGCCCGGGATGCGCGCGCGGCAGGCGCACCACCTCGCCGCCCATGAGGTCCAGCCCCGGCAGGGCGCGCGCCAGCGCCATCGCCTCGGCCAGTGCATCGTCGGGGTCGCGGGACCGCGCGGCGCCGCGGATATCGGGATGCAGCACCAGCGCGCGGGTCGGGCGCGTGCCCCCCGCGCCCCCCAGTTCGGCGACGTCAATGGCCACGTGCGCCCTCAATCCCCTTCATAAAGGGTGATCGGCTGGCCCGGCATGATGGTGGAAATGGCGTGCTTGTAGACAAGCTGGCTCTGCCCGTCGCGGCGCAAGAGCACGCAGAAGTTGTCAAACCACGTGATGACCCCCTGCAGCTTGACCCCGTTGATAAGAAAAACGGTCACCGCGACCTTGTTCTTCCTGACATGATTGAGAAATGCGTCCTGCAAGTTCTGTTTGTCGCCGGCCATGGAATGAGCCTTTTTGTTGTTCTGGTCTTTCCGGTGCGCAGCTGTGATCCTGCCGCGCCCTACTCTCCCTGCGCGCGTAGTATGCAGGGGACAGGGAGGAGTTTCCAGCATGAATTGCGCATCCCGGCGAAAGAATATTTCCCGTCCTCGGGTCCCTGAGCCGCCTCTCAGCGCCCGCCCCGCCCCAGCACCAGCGCCAGCACCAGCAGCAGCTCCAGCCGCCCCAGGATCATGGTCACACCCAGCACCGCGCGGGCGGGATCGCTCAACGCCGCCCAGCTGAGCGGCACATCGGCGGCAACCTGGGTCAGCGGGCCGGTGGTGCTGATCGCCGCGGTGGCGAAGACCAGCGCCGCTTCGAACGGCACCTCCATTGCCGTGAGCGCCGCCAGCGCGACGATCATGCCCAGCAGGAACAGCATCAGGAAAAGCCAGGACGCCACCGCCGCCTGCCCGCGCAACGCACGGCGGCGGATGCCTTCGCCGCCGACCGAGGACGGAAACACCATCCGCTCCATCTCGCGCCGGCCCTGCAGGATCAGCGCATAGACCCGCATCAGCTTCATGCCGCCGGCGGTGGTGGCCACGCCGCCCCCTGTCATGGCCAGCCCCAGCAGCACCAGCCCCGGCGCGCTGGGCCCGGACCACGCCTGCACCAGAAACCAGCTATTGCTGACCAGCCCGGTGGTGGTCAGGAAGGATACGGCGGTAAACAGCGCCCCCCAGAAGGCCCGCAGCGCGCTCGGCAGCGCGGAGCCCTCGGCCGCGGCGGGCAGCGCCAGCCAGTAGGGCAGCACCAGCACCAGCGCCGCCAGCGCGATCAGCGCCGCGCCCAATCGCAGTTCCGGGTCCCCCGGCAGTGATGTGGCGCGCGCGTCGGCGGGCACACCGGGCAGGCTGCGCCGGGACAGCGCCAGGGCCAGGATGAAAAGCAGCAACGCCTCGGCCCGGACGCCCGCAGGCCCCATGCCCGGACCGGGCAGGATGCCCGAGGTCGAGATCGCCGCCATGGCCTGCATGAATGCCAGGAACGCCGGATTGCCCAGGATCACCAGCCCGATCCAGACCGCGGCGGTCACCAGCGCGTAGACCGGCAGCACCAGCCGCGCCTCGGCCAGGACGGTGCCGCGCAGCCTGCCCGCACCCGCCCGGGCACGCTGCGGCGCCCCCGCCGGGTTTCCGGGCACGAGGCTCGCTTGCGGGCCGGACGGGTCGGTGCCCCGGCGCGGGTCCAGCCCCCTGCCCGCGACCCGCGCCGACACCGCCGCCACCACCGACAGCACGAAGGCCCCGCCCAGCCACCCGGCCAGCCCGCGCCACAAATGCACGGTGTCCGGCACCGCGCGCGGCGCGTCGAAGATCGTGGCCCCGGTGGTGGTGAAGCTCGATACCATTTCGAACCACGCCAGCGCGAAACGCAGCCCCGCGACCGCCTCGACCACCGGCACCGCCATGAGGAGCGGCGCCAGCACCAGCACCGCCACCAGCAGGGTCAGCGGATCGTCCATGCGGCTGCGCGCCGCCGCGCGTCGACGCCCCGCCGAGCCGCCCGCCGAACTGCCCGCCGAGGTCGCCAGCGCCACGAACAGGCTCAAGACCGTGACCAGCACACCCGAATACAGGAACGCCCGGCCCGAGGCGGCATCCCCGGTGACAAATCCGAACCCCGCGGGCAGCAGCATCGCCACCCCCAGCGCCCCGATCAGCAGCGGCAGCACCGGGGCCTGACGCAACAGACCCGCCATTCAGAAATACTCGACCGCGACCTGCAGCAGGTGCTCCACCGCCGCCACATCACCTGCAAGCGCGAAGATCACCACGGTATCGCCCTCTTCCAGCCGCGTGCCGCCGTGCGGGCGCAGGAACGCGCCCTTGCGCAGGACGCCTGCCAGAAGCGCGCCTTCGGGGAATTCGATGTCGCGCACCACCCGGCCCGCCAGCGGCGATGTCGACAGCACCTGCGCCTCGATCACCTCGGCCTCGTTGTCGCCCAACGAATAGACCGCGCGCACCCGCCCGTGCCGGATATGGCGCAGGATCGACGACACGGTGGTGGTGCGCGGATTGATATAGGCGTCGATGCCCAGCGGCGTGCTCAGTTCCACAAGCGAAGGGTCGTTGATCAGCGAAATCGCCAGCGGGCAGCCCAGCGCCTTGGCCCGGACCGGCACCAGCATGTTGGTCTTGTCGTCATCGGTCACCAAGACGACCGAGTCCGCGCGCGCGATCTCCGCCTCGGTCAGAAGGTCGATGTCCATGCCATCGCCGTGCAGGACGATGGTGCGCTCCAGCGCATCGGCGGCGCGCTCGGCACGCTCGCGGCTGCGTTCGATCATGCGCACACGGACGCGTTCGGGGCGGCTTTCGAGCATCCGCGCCACCGACAGGCCCACATTGCCGCCCCCCACCACAACCACGCGGCGCAATTGCGGGCTGGTCTTGCCGAAGATTTCCAGCGTGCGCGTGGTGTCACGCGCCTCGGTGAAGACATAGATGGCATCGCCCGCGAAAAGCTGGTCCATGGGTTCGGGCGCGAACAGCCGCTTGCCGCGGCGCACGCCGACCACCGTGGCGCGCAGGGTCGAGAACAGTTCCGTCAACTGCCGCAGGGGCGTGTTGAGCACCGGGCAGTCATCATCAAGCGACAGGCCCAGAAGCTGCGCGCGCCCGTCCATGAAATCCTCGATATCGAAGGTCGAGGGGTAGGAGATGCGCTGCAGCACCGCCTTGGAGACCTCGCGCTCCGGGCTGATGACGATGTCGATGGGCATGTGCGTGCGCCGGAACAGCCCGGCGTATTGCGGTTCCAGATAGGTCTGCTCGCGCAGCCGGGCGATCTTGCGGGTGACGTTGAACACCGAATGCGCCACCTGGCAGGTGACCATGTTCACCTCGTCCGAATGGGTGGCGGCGATCAGCATGTCGGCGTCTTCGGCGCCCGCTTCTTCCAGCACATGCGGGTGGCTGGCGAAGCCGGTCACGCCCACCACGTCCAGCGTGTCGGTGGCGCGTCGCACCAGCGCTGGGTTGTTGTCGACGATGGTGACCTCGTTGGCCTCACCGGAAAGATGGCGGGCGATCTGCCAGCCCACCTGCCCGGCGCCACAGACGATGATCCGCATCTCTGTCTTTCCTCTGCCATCGGCACCTTGCGCCGGTGTGCGCAGTGTTACCATCCTGCGCGGCGCTGTAAATGCAGCGGGGTGTATCCGTGGGTGTAACCTGCGGGCGGTTCAGCGCCGGGCGGTGATCACCGGCGACTGTCCGGCGTAGAAGATGACCGTCCCCTCACGCCCCAGATCGAAGCGCGTCACATCATCCAGCGCATCCAGGAAGCGCCGTTCCAGCGTCATGAGCGCCGCCGGACAGGCAACGCGCGTGCTGGCCATCTGCCCGAAGCGCAGACCGGCGCGGTCCGCAGTCACATCGCCGAAATAGAGGTTGCAGGCCGCCCGCCCGCTGACCCGACCGCTGATGAAGCGCATGGTCAGTTCCGGGAATTCCTCGAGCGTGGCATCGACCGGGATGCCGAACAGGCTGCTGACCTGCCATTCCGCGCCACGCAGCAGTGACACGGGGTCACCGCCGCAGCCCAGCGTCACATCACCGTCGCGGTCTATACTGACCTGCACCGGGAACGGCATACCGCTGGCGCGATCGTTGCAGATGGCATCGCTCAGTGTCACCTCGAACGCGCCGGCATCAAGAAGCAACCTCCCCTCCTGCGCCACGATATCGGGCCTGGCGCGGGTGATGGCCTCGGTGTCGCCGTCCAGTCGCAGGGCAACCTCGTCTCGGGTGATGCGCAGCACCCATTCGCCCGCGCGCCCCGCTGCCTCGAACGGGAACAGCGCAGGGCCCAGAACCGGCACGCATTCGCCCAGATCCTCGCCGTCCAGGGTGATCTGCAGCCGGTTGCCGTGCAGCCAGGCTTCGGAGTTGTCGGCACCGAACCAGCCCGGCGGCGCTTCAGACATCGGCGGCAGCACGAAGTCGTCGCGACCGCGACGCAGCCAGAGCGCCCCGTCGGCCGTGATGGAAAAGGCGGCAGCGGTCTGCGCGCAGGCAAGCTGCTGGGCGAAGCTCTTGGCCAGGAACGGGTCGGCGGTCACCGGGTCGAGCGTGAGCGAGCGTGTTTCCGCCATGGTGATACGCGGGGTCGAGGCCACCACCTGCGCCTCGTGCACGATCCCGGCGCGCATAGCCGCCGCCGGTCCGGGAATGTCGGTCAGGGTGGTGTTCAGCGCCGTCTCGCCCGCGTCCAGCGGCACCCGGCTGCGGCGCAACGGCTCGCCGTCGGCGGTCTGGAATTCGAACACCGCCTCGGCCCGGTCGGGCACGGGGCCCAGGTCCGGCCAGTCAAGGGTGACCCCGATGTCGCGGGCCATCACGGGCGCGGCAACCAGCCCGAATGCCAAGATTGACGCTGCGAGACCGCGCATCGCGGAACTCCATCTGTTCGGTCCGCGCGCACCCAATCTTGAACGGTCAGGTCGGAAGGGTCAGGCGCGTTCGGCGTATTCAAAGGTTTCGGTGTTGACCACGATCGCCTCGTCCGTGCCGACGAAGGGCGGCACCATGACCCGCACCCCGTTGTCCAGTATCGCAGGCTTGTAGCTGTTGGCGGCAGTCTGGCCCTTCACCACCGGCTCGGTTTCCACCACCGTGAACACGACCTTCTGCGGCAAGGTGACGTTCAGCGCTTCCTCGCCATAATACTCGATGGTCACGGTCATGCCGTCCTGCAGAAACGGGCGGCGGTCGCCCAGGATATCGGCGGGCAGTTCAAGTTGCTCGAAGGTCTCCATGTCCATGAAGACGAGCATATCATCGTTTTCGTAAAGAAACTGCTGGTCCTTCTGCTCCAGCCGCACGCGCTCGACCTTGTCATCGGAACGGAAGCGTTCGTTCAGCTTGCGCCCGTCGCGCAGGTTCTTCATCTCCACCTGGGCAAAGGCGCCGCCCTTGCCGGGCTTCACATGGTTGACCTTGACCGCGACCCACAGCCCCGCATCGTGCTCCAGCACATTGCCGGGGCGGATTTCGTTGCCGTTGATCTTGGGCATGGGACACCTTGCAGACGGTTGCAGCTTCGCTTGGCGGTCCTATATCTTGCGGGCAAGGCCCACGCAAGATCACGTTGTTCCGGGGAAAGGACTCGCCGATATGCGCCAGCGGCATGACTGATATGCGTTCACGCCGTAGCGAATCGGCCCCTCAAAGCGTAGGAACGGCGGACGAAAAAAATGCAAGTGCAAGAACAAAGGACGTCAGAATGTTCGATTCCACGGATGGCACAGCGTTCAACCACGAACAGGGAGCGCGTGCGCGCAAACTGTTCGCTGCGGTAGTGCTGGCCGCGCTGGATGACGCCATTGCCGATGACAAGAAATATGGCAACGGCCCCGACCAGATCGCCCGCTGGGCGCGCTCGCGCGATGGACGCGAGGTCCTGTCCTGCGCCGGGATCGACCCGAACGAGCGGGTGGTTCAGGGCCTGATGGAATTCGTCGGCCGCGGGGTGCGCACCTCGGTCGCGCTGTCGCGCGAGGAGAGCGAGCGCCGCAACGCCGCCGCCGCTGCCGAGGCCGAAGCCGCCTGAGCAGACGCGCCACCCGGCCCTGCCGGATATGGATTGCCCCCGCATCGACGATGCGGGGGCTTTTTCTTGCGCATATCAACAACGCCTGCGGTTATGTCTGCCCCGTGACGCCCCACCTGTCGCGCGCCTGCGTCAGGTTCTCAACCGCTGGCACGGCGTTGGTCTGCGGAAGGTGCCTCGCCTCCGAACCGGAGGGCCACGGATGCGGAGTCCGAACTTGATCGGCGCGGTTGATCGGCACCCGACCGGACCGGATGGGCGGTTTCCTTTCGCAGCATTGCCGGACATGAATAGACACGAAACAGAATCGGAAGGGTGTCGTCATGAATTTCGCGTCGGACAATACCTCGGGCGTGCCGCAGCAGGTGCTGGAGGCACTGGCGCGCGCTAATGACGGCTATGCCATGGGGTATGGCAATGACGCGCTGAGCCATCGGGTCCAGGACCTGGTGCGCGACCTGTTCGAGGCCCCGACCGCGCAGGTGCGTCTGGTCGGAACGGGCACGGCCGCGAACGCACTGGCGCTGGCGCTGCTGTGCCCGCCCTGGGGCGCTGCATACTGCCACGCTGCCGCGCATGTGGACTGCGACGAGTGCGGCGCGCCCGAATTCTTTACCGGTGGCGGCAAGCTTGTGCTGGTGCCCGGCGCGCATGGCCGGATCACGCCCGAGCGGCTGGACGCGGTGCTGACCCGTGCCGGGCGATCGGTGCATCAGGTCCAGCCCTCGGCGCTGTCGCTGAGCAACCTGACCGAGGCCGGCACCGTCTATGACCCGGACATGCTGGCGGCGTTGACCGCGGTGGCCCGGTCGCACGGGCTGGCAGTGCATCTGGACGGTGCACGCTTTGCCAACGCGCTGGCAGCCACCGGGGCGACGCCCGCCGAAGCGAGCTGGAAGGCCGGAGTCGATGTCCTTTGCCTGGGCGGGACCAAGAACGGCCTGATCGGCGCTGAGGCCGTGGTGATTTTCGACGGCAACGGCGGCAATGGCGGAAACCGCGCGCGCGAATTCGATCTGCGGCGCAAGCGCGCGGGGCACCTGTTCTCGAAGCATCGCTATCTGGCCGCGCAGATGATGGCATGGCTTGAAGACGGGTTGTGGCTGGACCTTGCCAGACAAGCGAATGGTGCCGCCGCCCGCCTGGCCGCTGGACTGTCAAAGCTGCCTGACGTCCACCTGCGCCACCCGGTCGACGGCAACGTGATCTTCGTGGATTGGCCAACGCCCCTGGCCGAGCGGCTGCGCGCCCAGGGTGCGGCGTTCTATGACGCGCCAGCCGAAGACTGCACCCCAGGCGCGCGACTGGTCGCGTCATGGGATACCGGTGAGGATCAGGTCGCGCGCTTCCTGACGCTGGCCCGGGAGGCCAGGTCACCGTGACGTCACGGGCGGCGCGCGCAGTCATCCCGGAAACCGGTTCAACAGAGCGGACAAAGTGCCTGAAGGCGCTTTTGCCAACCCAGTGATTCCAGGCTCACAGGCGCTTCGAGGCGACTGGAAAAGCGTGCAACGACGGTGCTAGGCTCAGGCCGCATTGATTGTCTTGGTGCCGCTTCCCCTGCGTGATTCAAGACCCTGCGCTGACAGGGGGCACAATGAGCAATCTTTTCTGGCTGACGGAGTGAAGCGGATCAGAAAACAGTCCGGGGAGGCTGTTGAAAGCCCCATGCCTCTGATTCACTTTGTGTATCGGTGGATGGGAGGCTGCGATGCTGGGTCGGAAGGAGCGTGGGCAACTGGAGCTTTTCATCACCGGGTCGTTGCGGGAACTGATCCCCGATGACCATGTGCTCGTTAGGATCGATCAGGTTCTCGACCTTTCGTGGCTTCGCGCCGAAGTGGCCGATCTGTATTGTGCCGACAACGGTCGCCCTGGCATCGATCCCGCAGTTGCCGTGCGCCTGATGCTCGCGGGTTTTCTGCTCGGCATTGGGCAACTGGTATCTGCGCAGGCTGCTCTACCCGGGTGCCATCGCACAAGTCAGCGCGCGCCGTCGGGGCGAGGCCGGGGATGGCTTGCTGTGGCAGATCATCCAACGCAAGAAGCCCAAGCAGGCCGCGATCGCCTTGGCCAACCGCATGGCGCGCACCGCCTATGCGCTGATGAAGACCAAAACGGAATTCCGGGCGGCGCAAACCGCCTGAACAAGACAGGAGGTCGCATCCTCCGCCCCGTGTTGCACCCGTGTTGCACGCTTGTTGCACGGACCTGCCGGAAAATCGCGGAAACGCCGGGAAGGCGTCAGAAACAAGAAAATCGGGCCGTCTTGGCCCGCCTAGTTTAACACTTCAGGGTGTTAAGTATTTGATTTTCTTGAAACGGGGTCTCAGGAAATGACACAACAGATCAGGCTGGCTGCTTCGGCAGCTCTATGTTCAGCGTCCGGAACTGGTCCAACTGCTACAGGAAAACTGTGCTACAGATGTGCTACGCACAGAGCGCGTCAACCTGAAATTTAAGTCACTGTTTTTAGGGGGTTTTTGGTAGCGGAGGAGGGACTTGAACCCCCGACACGCGGATTATGATTCCGCTGCTCTAACCACCTGAGCTACTCCGCCACTGGCGGCGGGATAGGTGAGCGGGATTTGCGCGTCAAGTGGAAAAGGGGCGCTTGCTGCACCGGGTGCAGGGGGCGGGCCGGGCGGGGGCGTTGTCGGCGGAGCATTCAGCCTGCGCGACCCAATCGGTGCCGGAAAATGGGGTCTGCAGGACCGCCCGAGGCGGGCCAATCCCAACCCGGATGGGGCTGCGCTGCATAGGGGCTTTCAGGGTCCGATGGGGAAGGTGCCTGGCGCAGATTGACCGCAGCCTGATGACGCGCGCCTTGCAAGCGGTGCCGCCTTCCTGCAGGCGTTCTGGTCGGGGCGGCAGGATTCGAACCTACGACCTACGGTACCCAAAACCGTCGCGCTACCAGGCTGCGCCACGCCCCGACGCGGCCCTCATACCCCGTTCCCGAAACCGCGAAAAGCCCGAATGCACACGCGCGCGCGATCATTCGCAGGGCCAGAGGGCGATCTCGGGGTCCAGCCCGGGGTGACGCAAGGCACTGCCCGGGTTGATCCCGAGGTCACGCGCCATCCCGCCGTTGATTTCCAGCACATACTGGATCCCGTCCCCGCCGCTGATCGGCGTCCGGTCATGGGGGATCGCGCGGTGGTGGACATGGGCCACCCGGCCCTCGGGCGTGACGAACAGCATGTCGAGTTCGATCAGCGTGTTCATCATCCAGAAGCTGCGCGTGCCGGGGCCATCAAAAATGAACAGCATCCCTGACCAGCGCGGCAAATGTTCGACAAACATCAACCCCTTCGCGCGCGTCTCGTTGGTGTCGGCGATCGCGACCCGGAAGCGGGCGCTGCCCCAGTCGCCGCGCAGGTCCACATGATCTTCGCTGCACGCGGCGGCGGGCGCGTCGGCCCGTGCCGCGCTGCCCGGCATCGCGAACGCCAGCGCCACCGCCGCAAGGAGCGCGCGCCACCCGCCGGTCACAGGCGCTCCCGCAAGGCACTTTCCCAGGGCGCCACGGCGGCAGCCATGCGCCCGCGTTCGCCGTCCACCACGCGCACGCCGATCCCCTCGCCCGGTTGCAGGTCGGCGTAGCCCGACCGGCGCAGCACCTCCATGTGCACGAACACGTCGCCCGCCTCGCCGAACACGTTGCAGAAGCCGAAACCCTTTGCCTTGTCGAACCATTTCACCCGCGCCGGGCGCAGTTCTATGCCGTCCAGCGCCGGGTCGGCGGGCTGGATGTCAGTGTCGGACATGACCGCATCGGGCGGCGGCTGAATGTCCAGCACCTCGAGCGTCTGCAGCCCGCGCGGTGTCTCCTGCACGCTCACCATGATGACCGAGGCATCACAGACCGAGCTTTGCCCAAAACAGCGCAACGCATTGGCATGCAGAAGGATGTCCGGCCCGCCCTCGTCCGCGACGATGAAGCCGAAGCCCTTGGAGCGATCGAACCACTTCACCGTGCCGCGCACCTGGCGCCCCTGCATGTCACCATCGCTCTGCGTCAACGTCCTGTCGCCCCGTCTCGTCCGTCGGTCTGTGGTTCAGTCCGCTGCGGCCCCCGCCGCACGCAGTATGCCTGTTGCAGAATGCGATAAATCCGCAACCAAATTACCAAACACCAGAAAGTGACCATGCGTCAAGGGGACAGGCGACTGACGCTCCAGGCGGCCCCGGGGTCGGTACGGGTCCAGCGGAAACGATCATGCAGGCGGAAGGCGCCATCGGCCCAGAATTCGATCTCCACGGGCGTGATCCGATACCCGCCCCAGAACGGCGGGCGAGGCGGGTTGCCCGCGTGGCGCGCGGTCTGGCGCGCGACCTCGGCCATCAGCGCGGTGCGGCTTTCCAGCGGCTGCGACTGGCGCGAAGCCCAGGCCCCCAGCCGCGACTTGAGCGAACGCGAGGCGTAATAGGCATCGGCCTCGGGGCCGTCTTCGCGGGTGACGGTGCCGCGCACCCGGATCTGACGGCGCAGCGACTTCCAGTGCAGGACGAAGGCGGCCTTGCCCGCGCCTTCGATCTCGGCCGCCTTGGCGCTTTCGTAGTTGGTGTAGAAGACAAAGCTGTCGGCGGCGATCTCCTTCAGCAGCACCATGCGCACGTTGGGCAGCCCGTCCGCATCCACCGTCGACAGCGCGATGGCATTTGGATCGTTGGGCTCGGTGCCCTCGGCCTCGGTCAACCAGCGCTGCGCGATGGCGAACGGATCGTCGCCCGCGAATATCCCGGTCCTGTCGCTCATCGCTCCCCCTTCCGTTGCGTCGGCTGGCGGCTTGATGCCGCATCCCCTTTGGCCTAAACGACCAAGGATAATCCGTCCGGCGCAGAGGCAAGGCAATGTCAGAGAAATTGATGAGCGGCAAGCGCGGCCTGATCATGGGGCTGGCCAACGACAAGTCGATCGCCTGGGGCATTGCCCGGGTGCTGGGGCAGCATGGGGCGGAACTGGCGTTTTCCTATCAGGGCGCGGCGCTGAAGAAGCGCGTCCTGCCGCTGGCGGAATCGCTGGGCGAGCCGCATCTGTTCGAATGCGACGTGGCCGATCCGGAGTCGCTGGATGCCCTGTTCGCGGGCCTGCGCGACCTGTGGGGCAGCATCGATTTCGTGGTGCACGCCATCGGGTTTTCGGACAAGTCGGAACTGCGTGGCCGATATGTCGATACCTCGCTCGAGAACTTCCGCATGACCATGGATATCTCGGTCTATTCCTTCACCGCCGTCTGCCAGCGCGCCGCCGCCATTATGCCAAATGGCGGCAGCCTGCTGACCATGACCTATTACGGCGCCGAGCGGGTGATGCCGCATTACAACGTGATGGGACTGGCCAAGGCGGCGCTGGAGGCGTCGGTCATGTATCTGGCCGAAGACCTGGGCAAGGACGGCATCCGCGTCAACGCCATCAGCGCCGGGCCGATCAAGACGCTGGCCGCCAGCGGCATCGGCGATTTCCGCTACATCATGAAGTGGAACGAGTTGAACTCCCCCCTGCGCCGCAACGTCACGCAGGAAGAGGTCGGCAAGGCCGCGCTCTACTTGCTCTCCGATCTGGGCACCGGCACCACCGGCGAGAACCTGCACGTGGACGCGGGTTACCACGTGGTCGGCATGAAGGCGGTGGACGCGCCGGACATCGACGCGGTGACGGGCCGCAAGGACGCCTGAGCCGATGACGCTGGCGCATCTCATCGCGTTCAACATCACGCTTCTGGCGGCGTTCCTCAGCCCCGGCCCGGCCATGCTTTACGCCTTGCGCAACACCCTGCGCGGCGGGTTGTGGCTGGGCGTGGCGACGGGCTGCGGGCTGGCGCTGGTGGCGGCGGGCTGGACGCTGGCGGCGTTTCTGGGCCTGCAGGCGGTATTCGTGCTGGTGCCCTGGGCCTATGGCGCGCTGAAGCTGGCCGGGGCGGCATACCTGATCTGGCTGGCGTGGCAGATCTGGCGCGACGCGGGCGCGCCGCTGGCCGAGGCGCCCGACCGGCCCACCGGCCGGGTTGCGTGGCGGGCGTTTGGTATGGGAATGCTGATCAACTTGGCAAACCCCAAATCGGTACTCTTTGCCGCCGCCGTGCTGGTGGTGATCTTTCCCGCCGGGCTGCCGCCCGCGCAGGTCGCGCTGATCGTCGGCAACCATCTGTTGCTGGAAGTCGCGGGCTATGCGCTCATCGCCTGGGCGCTGTCGCGCCCGGCGGCGCGCGCAGCCTACATGGGCGCGCGGCGCTGGCTGGACCGGCTTGCCGCGCTGGTGCTGGGCGCATTGGGCCTGCGGCTGCTGGCCCCCCTGCCCGCCCCGCAGACCCGCTCCCCACTCGCATCCGAGGTGCTGCCATGACCGACCGCCTGCCCCATGAAAAAGGGTTCCACGTCAGCTGGGACCAGATCCACCGCGACAGCCGCGCGCTGGCCTGGCGGCTGGACGGGCACGGGCCGGACGATGGCAGTTGGCGCGCCGTGGTGGCGATCACCCGCGGCGGGCTGGCCCCGGCGATGATCATTTCGCGCGAGCTGGACATCCGCGTGGTCGATACGATCAGCGTGAAATCCTACGACTGGCAGAAACAGACCGAGGCCAAGGTACTGAAGGCGCCCCAGAGCGACCTGATGGGTTCCGAGGGCGAAGGCATCCTGATCATCGACGACCTGGTGGACACGGGCAAGACGCTGGAACTGGTGCGCCGGATGTATCCGCGGGCGCATTTCGCCACCGTCTATGCCAAGCCCAAGGGCCGGGACATGGTGGACAGCTTCATCACCGAGGTCAGCCAGGACACCTGGATCTTCTTTCCCTGGGACATGGCGCTGCAATACGTCGAACCCTATCGCGGGCGGTGAGCGGGGCCGGTCCCCTGCCCCGGCACTTTCGCGTCGTTCGCCCCCGCGGAGGCGTTGCAACCCGCGGCATGCCGCCCACTCAGGCCGCGCTCTGGCCGACCATCACCTGATTGCGCCCGTCGGACTTGGCCTGCAACAGCGCCCGGTCGGCGGCCTCGATCAGGCTCTCCAGCGACGGGTGCGTGCTTTCGCCCCATCCCGGCGCGTCGCCCGCGCCCCCCCCGCACAGGGTCAAGCCCACCGACGCCGTGACCCGCACGCTGCCGCCCGGCACCTCGATCACGGTGTCGCCAATCGCGCGGCACAGCGCTTCGGCGCGTGCCCGGGCTTCGGGCAGCGCCACATCGGGCAGCGCCAGCAGGAACTCCTCGCCGCCGTGGCGGGCCAGGATATCGCCGGGGCGCACCACGCGGCGCAGCCGCTCGGCCACGATCCGCAGCACTTGATCGCCGACCCCATGGCCGTGGGTGTCATTGATGGTCTTGAACCGGTCCAGGTCCAGCAGCATCAGCGCGAAGCTGCGCCCGGTGCGGCGGCTGTTCTCGGCCAGGCGCAGCAGTTGCGGCGCCATCGAGCGGCGGTTGAGCAGCCCGGTCAGCGGGTCGATGGCGGCCAGGTTCAGCCCGGTTTCCACCGCGCGGCGGCGGGAATCGGCGCGGCGCTTGCGCGCCAGCTGCGCCCGGATGCGCAGCGCGGCCTCGGCCGGGTCCACCGGCAGCCAAAGGATGTCATGCGCGCCCAGATCCAGCGCCATCGCCGCCTGCGCCACCGCCTCGGCAGGTAGCACCACCACGAAGGCGCTGTGGCGCGTGGCGCGGCGCGCGGTCAGGTCCAGCAGCACGCGCAGCCCGTCCCCGTCAGCGCCCGAAGCACCGGTGTTGCCCTCATCCGCGCCGGGCAGGATCAGGAACAGGTCCGGGACCGGCGCCCCCGCCGCACCGTTCAGCGCCCCGGCGGGACCCAGCGTTTCGAACGCCACATCCGGGCATTGTGCCGCGATCTGGCGGCGCAGGGACAGCGCCAGCCGTGGCGCGCCGCCCAGAAGCGCGACGCGGGCGCAGGCCTCGAACCCGCCCTGCGCCTCGGCAAAGCCATGCTCTTGGCAAAGCCCTTCCTGACGGCGCAGATCGGCCTCGGTCTCGGCGTCGCGCAGCAGGTTGCGGATGCGCGCCAGCAGCGTGTTTTCGTCCAGCGGCCGCACCATCACGTCGCGCGCCCCCGCCTCCAGCGCCGCGAGCCGCCGCGCCTGCGGCACCGCGCCGGTGACCACAAGCAGCGGGATATGCGCCGTCGCCGGATCCGCAGAGAGCGCCCGGCACAGCTCCACCCCGTCCATGTCCGCCAGCGCCAGGTCCAGGACGATCACATCCGGCGGGCCGCGCCGCGCCTGCGCCAGGGCCTGCGCACCGCTGGCCACCGACTGCACCGCATAGCAAGCGCTGCCCAGCTTCGCCTTCAGGATGATCCGGTTCACCGCCAGATCATCGACGATCAGCACCCGTCCTGTCATTCGCCCGTTCCGCTGCACGCTGCGCCATCTGCGCCATGGTTGATGAATAATGAACAAAGGTTAACAAACCCTTTCGGAGCGGGCGGCGCCGAGGAGCGCGCACGGTCTGCTTGACGCGCCCGACGCCAGATCCTAGGCGGGACGGCGCGCCGCTTCCGTGCGCGACCACCCAACACCGGACCCGAGCATGCCCACCGCCCCCACCACCGGCAACTGGATCGCGCTGATTGCGCTTGGCCTGCTGTGGGGGGCCAGTTTCATGGCCATTGCACTGGCGCTCGAAGGCTTCGGCCCGGTGACCGTGGCGGCGGGGCGGATCGTGCTGGC
>SKMI01000247.1 GCA_007121115.1 Paracoccaceae bacterium
CACCCACCCCGCACGCTTCGCGGGCGCTTCTTCGCGTATTCCCAGGGCGCTCATGAGGCGCCGCAGCCTGCTGCAAGGCGCCGCCGCGCTGGCGTTGGGCGCCGGGAGCGGGAGACAGGCTTGCGCCGAAGTGACTGGGCTGGACACGCCCGAAGCCCTGATCGAAGCGGCCCGCGACCGCGCCAGCTTGCCCTACACGCCATTCGATGACACGCTGGTTCCCCCGTTCGACGCGCTGACCTATGACACCCACCGCGCCATCCGCCCGCGCCCGGGCGGCGCGGCGCAGATCCCGCTGGGCGGGCCGTTCCGGGCTGATCTTCTGCCCCCCGGCTGGCTGTTTCCGGACCCGGTGGCGGTGCAACTGCCGGGGCAGGGGGCGCCGGTCCCCTTCGAGCCCGCGCTCTTCACCTATGACCCACGCTATTTCCCTGAAGGCACGCCCGAGGCGGTGGACCCCACCATGGGCTTTTCCGGCCTGCGCCTGACCACCCCTTTCAACACCCCGGACCGATGGGACGAACTGGCGGTGTTCCAGGGCGCCAGCTACTTCCGCGCGCTGGCGCGTGGCGCGGCCTATGGCCTGTCGGCGCGGGGGCTGGCGCTGGGCACCGGCGGGGACGCGCCCGAGGAATTCCCCGTCACTCGCCACATCACGTTCTTCGGCGCCGATGACGCGGGCGTGCACATGGGCTGCCTGATCGACAGCCCGCGCGCCGCCGCCGCGCTGATCCTGCGGATCACACCGGGGCGCAAGGACGCGCCGGATACGGTGATGGACTGCACCCTGCACCTGTTCCCGCGCGAGGCCATCGCGGACGCAGGCATTGCCCCGCTGACCTCGATGTTCCAGCACGCCGACATCGGCCCCGGCTTCATCGACGATTTCCGCCCCGCGGTGCATGACAGCGACGTGCTGGTGATGGACAACGGCGCGGGTGAACGCCTGTGGCGGCCGCTGACCAACCCCGCGCGGGTGGAGCTGTCGGCCTTTGCCGACGAAAACCCGCGCCGCTTCGGCCTGCTGCAATCGCCCGACACGTTCGAGCGGTTCCGCGATGCCGAGGGTGCGTATCATCGCCGCCCCTCGGCCATGGTGGAGCCGTTGGGCGACTGGGGCGCAGGTGCGGTGATGCTGCTGGAAATCCCCACCATCGACGAATACGCCGACAACATTGTCGCCTTCTGGCGCCCCGACGCGCCGCTGGAACCGGGGCGCGAACACCGCTTCGCCTATCGCCTGCGCTGGCAGCCCGCCGGGCTGGACCCGCTGCCCGCAGGTGCGCAGGCGCTGCCGCTGGTGCCGGTGCGCAGCGCCTCGGGGGTCGAACCGGTGGACCGCGCCGGGCGGCTGTTCGTGCTGGATTTCGCGCCCGTGCACGGGGCGGCAGTGCCGGATGCGGAGGCGCTGGCGCTGGATTTCAACGCGCCGGAGGGGGCCTGGATCGAAGGCGTGGCGCTCTACCCGCTGGATGCCACCATGCTGCGCGCCAGCTTCGTGTTGGTCCCCGAAGAGGCCACGGAAATCGCCGAACTGCGCCTGCGCCTGCGCCAGCGCGACAGCGGCGCCCTGGCCGCGCCGGTCTGGATGTTCCGATGGACGCGGGCGCGCGACGGGGGCGTCTAGGCGCCCGCGGACCTGCGTGACGCATTTTTTGTGGGCGTTTAGGTGGCTAAAAGCCCAACTTATGGGCGAAATTGACGTTCCCGGTTGCTGCACTGGCCACGTAAACTACACTTTCAGCAGCTTTCGCATGGACCAACAGGAGAATGGAAATGACACGCCTCAACATCTCGCGCCGGCATCTGATGGGCATGGGGCTGACCGGGCTGGGTGCCTGGACGCTGGGAATGGGGCCGCGCGCAGCATTGGCGCAGACGGATGTGGCGCTGCAGCTTTCGTGGCTGCACTCGGTGCAGTTCGCGGGCAGCTATATCGCCGATGAACGCGGATTCTGGGCCGAGCGCGGCCTGAACGTGCGGCTGGACAGCGGCGGGCCGAATGCGCCGGTGGAGCCGCCGGTTGTGTCCGGCACCGCGCTGGTGGGGATTTCCGCCGCCGATTATACCGCTGCCGCCGTCCAGCAGGGCGCGCCGTTCAAGATCATCGCCGTGGCGATGCAGAACAACCCCTTCGCCATCACCTCGCTGCCCGACAACCCGGTGAACAGCCCCGCCGATCTGGAGGGCAAGCGCATCGGCATGGCCACCGCGAACACGCCGGTGCTGCGCACGCTCGCCACGCTGAACGATGTGGATTTCGACTCCATCACCATCATCCCTACGCAATACGATGCCGCGCCCCTGATCGCCGGTGAGGTCGATTGCCTGCTGACATGGTCCACCGATATCCCCGTGTCGATGTATGTGCGCGGCATTGATGCTACGGTGATGCTGATGGCCGATTTCGGCTACACGCTGCATTCGCAGACCTATATCGCCACCGATGACAGCATTGCCAGCCGCCGCGACGATCTGGTGGCGCTGATTGCGGGTGAAGTGCAGGGCTGGGAGGAATACCGCCGCGATCTGGAGGCCGCGACCGACCTGACGCTGGCGCGCTTCCCAGATGCCGGGCTGGACCGCGACACGCAGCTTGAGCAGGCGCGCCGTCAGGTGCCGCTGATGTTTTCCGACCTGACCGAGGAAAACGGCTTCGGCTGGTGGACGGACGAAACCGTGGCCCGGAACATCGAGACGCTGGACCTGCTGGGCATGCCGGTCAGCGCCGATCTGTGGGACCGCTCCATCCTGGAAGAGGTGCATGGCTGAGGCGGCGGCACGGCGCGGCCCCGCCATCACCTGCGCCGGGCTGGCCAAGACTTTCGGCACCGGCCCGGCGGCGGTGGAGGCCGTGGCCCCGGTGGACCTGACCTTCGGCGCAGGCGAGATGACGGCGCTGGTCGGCCCCTCGGGCTGCGGCAAGTCCACGGTGCTGCGCATGGTCGCGGGACTGGAGACACCGAGCGCCGGGTCGGTCAAGCTGGACGGTGCGGAACCGGCGGCGCTGCAGGGGGCGGGGGACCTGGCGATGGCGTTTCAGGACGCCTCGCTCCTGCCGTGGCGGAGTGTGCGCGGGAACGTGGCGCTGGCGCTGAAACTGGCGCGCAGGCCGGTGGAACTGGCGGCGGTGGATGCGATGATCGCGCGTGTCGGGCTGGCGGGGTTCGAAGGCGCGCGCCCGGCAGAGCTTTCGGGCGGGATGCGACAGCGCGCCGCCATTGCCCGCTGTCTGGTCACGCAGCCGCGCGTCTTGTTGCTGGACGAACCCTTCGGCGCGGTGGACGAGTTGACCCGCGCGCGGCTCAACGCCGATCTGCCCGCGCTCTGGCGTGCGCAGGGTACCACATCGATGCTGGTCACCCATTCGGTGCGCGAGGCGGTGACGCTGGCCGACCGGATTATCGTGTTTTCTTCGCGCCCGGCGGCGGTGGTGGCCGATATCCGCGTGCCGCCGGACCTTTCGGCAGAGACGCCCGAGGGCCGCGCGCTTGTGGCGCAGGTGACCGAGGCGCTGTCGCAGGGCTGGGCGGATGACCCGGCCTCGGGGCGGCACGCGGCGCAGTAGGGGGCGGGGGATTGGCCCGGACGATAACCATGGCGCCGCGTCTACCGCTTCTGTCGCGCGAGGGGGCGCAGGCGCTTTTCGGCGCGCTCGCGGCGGTGGTGCTGTGGGAACTGGCGGCGCGCTGGCTGGCGGGCAGCTACCTGCTGGCCGGGCCGGTCGAAGTGGCTCTTTACCTGCAAGCCAACAGTGGGCTGATGGGCCGCGCGCTGACGGTTACGCTGGAAAACGCGGCCTGGGGCTTTGTGGCCGGGAACCTGGCGGCGGTGGCTCTGGCGCTGGTGGTGGTGCTGATCCCGCGCAGCCAGCCGGTGGTGGCGGCCTTTGCGCTGGTGGTGTTCTGCCTGCCGCTGGTCGCGACGGGGCCGATCCTGCGGGTGCTTTACGGCCCCGGGCCGGGGCCGCAGATCACGCTGGCCGCACTGGCGGTCTATTACACCACCTTCATCCCGCTGATGGTCGGCCTGCGCGCGGCCCCGGCAAGCTGGTTCGACCTGATGCGCGTTTACGGGCGCGGGGCGTGGACGGCGTTTGTGCAGGTGCGGCTGATGGCGGCGCTGCCCTATCTGCTGGCGGGGTTGCAGATCGCGGCCCCGGCGTCGTTTCTGGGCGCCATGGTGGGCGAGTTCACGGGCGCCGAGCGCGGCATGGGCGTGCTGGCGCTGCGCGCCATGCGCGGGCTGGACGTGGAGGCGACGTGGGCGCTGGCCACGGTCGCGGCCGCCGTGGCGATGCTGGCCTATGGCGCGCTGGGCTGGGTGGCGCGGGCGCTCACGTCTGCGCGCCCCG
>SKMI01000106.1 GCA_007121115.1 Paracoccaceae bacterium
CCCGGCTCCAGCGGTTCGGAGCGCATCCGGCGCCAGACGGCGGGGGAGTGGGCCAGCAGCAACTCGCCGTCCGGGCCACGCTCGGCGTCGATGGCGTAGCGGTCGAGGTTTTCGGCCACCCGGGCGACCGAAGCCGCCTGAAACGCCGCGAAATCCCGCGCCCCGGCGACCCCCACGCGTAGCCGGATCGCGCGGTCGGACAGCTTTGTGCTGCCGGTGCAGACAAAACCGCCGTTGCGCCCCGAAGCCCCCCAGCCCGGCTGGCCCGCCTCCAGCACCGCTACATCGGCGCCGAAGCGTTCGGCGAGTTCCAGCGCCGCGTTCAGCCCGGCATAACCCGCGCCGATGATCGCCACATCGGCCCGCGCGCGCCCCTCCAGTGCCGCAAAGGGCGGCAGCGGCGACGCGGTGGCGTGCCAGTGGCTGTCGGGCCAGCGGGTGGTGTCATAGGCGTCGGCTTCGTAGAGGCGGGACATGGGCGGGCTCTGGGTGCGGGCTGTGAGTGCGGGCTGTGGGGTGGGGCGCTTGCCATGCGCCGGAATTTGATCATAACGTGGCGCGGGTTCACCCCGGAGGCAAGCCGATGGCGCTGCAGGACGCAGAGAACGAGGTCGACGCCGCGCTCGATGGCGCACAAAGCGGGCGCATCCTGCGTGGTCAGGTCTATGAAAACACCTTTGGCGGGGTGATCAGTTTCCTGCGGCGCAGCTACAGCAAGGACTTGTCGGGCGTCGATCTGGCGGTGACGGGGGTCTGTTTCGACCAGGCGGTGACCAACCGCAGCGGCACGCGTTTCGGCCCGCGCGCGATCCGCGAGGCCTCGACCCTGCAGGCGGCGGACCCGCCCTATGGCTGGGGGTTCGATCCGCTGAGCAGCCACGGGATCGTCGATTACGGCGATCTGGCCTTCGACTACGCGCGGGTGAACGAATTTCCCGAAGCGCTGCACGCCCATGTCGCGGGGATACTGGCCGCCGGGGCGGGGTCGCTGGTGCTGGGGGGCGATCACTCCATCACGCTGCCGATCCTGCGCGCCCATGCCGAGAAGTTCGGCCCCATGGCGGTGATCCAGTTCGACGCGCATTCCGACCTGTGGCCCGATGACGACATGGGCCGAATCGACCATGGCACGATGATGTACAAGGCGGTGAAAGCGGGGCTGGTGGACCCCGCCCGCTCGGTACAGATCGGCATTCGCACGGAATGTCCGGACTACCTGGGCGTCAATGTCATCGACACGTTCGATGTGCATCGCACCGGTGCGGAGGCGGTGGCGGCGAAGGTCCGCGGGATCGTCGGCGACGCGCCCTGCTACGTCAGTTTCGACATCGACGCGCTGGACCCGGCCTTCGCGCCTGGCACCGGCACGCCGGTCTGGCACGGGATGACGCCGAATCAGGTGGCGGTGATCCTGCGCGGCCTGCGCGGGATCGCCATGACCGGGGGCGATGTGGTCGAGGTTTCGCCGCCCTACGACCCCACCGGGGCGACGGCGGTGGCGGGGGCGCATGTGGCCACCGAGCTGCTGTGTCTTTACTGCGCAGGGAAGGAGCCGCGCGGATGATCAAGCTGGCGGTGATCGCGGCGCTGGGGCTGGGGGTGGCTCTGCTGGGCTACATCCGGCTGGCCCCGCACGACCCGGCGCGCTGGCACGAGGATCCGACCCTGGTCAGCCGTCCGAACACACCGAATTTCCACCTGATCCGGTTGGTCGGCGGCGATGCGATCGCGCCGATCTATGCCACCACCCCCGAGGTGCTGGCACGCACCATTCACGGCATCGCCGAGGCCGATGGCGCGGAGCTGATCGCCGGGTCGGTGGCGGACGGGCACATGACCTATGTCAGCCGGACCCGGTGGATGGGCTATCCGGATTACACTTCGGTACGGGTGGCGCGGGCCGGAGAGGGAGCGACGTTTTCGGCCTTTGCCCGGGCGCGGTTCGGGCGGTCGGATCTGGGCGTGAACCGCGACCGGCTGGAGCGCTGGCAGGCGGCGCTGGATGCCACGTTCTGAGCACCGGCTGCGTGCGGCGAGACCTAGCGCTGATCTTGCGGCGCGCGCGTTCCGCGCGCAAGATTTCTGGCGCTTCGCGCGGTTGGGGGGCGCTGCCCCCGTCCCCGCGTTGCGGGGACTCCCCCGGGGTATTTCAGGCAAGATGAAGATTGGCGGCGCGCCTTTGACACGATGCGCGCCGGGGCACTCCAGTGAGCGACACGGTCTCGCACGTCTGGCGTGGTGATCGCGTATTTCCAGCAGGAAAATGCAGCGGCGCCGCGCTCAGTTGGCGCGGAATTCGCGCATCAGGAAATCGGGGACATGGTCGCCCATGCCGACCACGGCGCCCTTTCTGTCGTCTCCACGCTTGCGCCGCTGGGGCTGCGGTGCCTTGCGTTCTTCGGCAGTGGCGGGCGCGGGGGCCTCGGCGACCGTGGTTTCCGGCGTTGCTGCTTCGGCGGCTTCGGGCTGGGTTGCTTCAGGCTGCGCGGCAGCGCTCTGGCGGGCGGCGGGGGCGCTGTCCGGTTTCGCGGCGGACTTGCGGCTGCGTGTGCGGCGGGGCTTGGCCTCGGGTGCGGCGTCGACGCTGTCCGGGGTGCTGGCGGACTTGTCGGA
Source organism: Paracoccaceae bacterium (assembly GCA_007121115.1). Classification (GTDB taxonomy): domain Bacteria; phylum Pseudomonadota; class Alphaproteobacteria; order Rhodobacterales; family Rhodobacteraceae; genus Rhabdonatronobacter. Next base: position 2,614 of record SKMI01000106.1, read on the forward strand.
GGAGGCGCCGGTCGCGGCTTCGACCGGGTTTTCGCCGCGCGGCAGCGGCTTGCGGAGCAGCGCCTCGACCGCGGCGACCAGCTTGTCGTCGGCGGGTGTGGCGAGCGTGAGTGCCTTGCCGTCGCGCCCGGCGCGCCCCGTGCGGCCGATGCGGTGGACGTAATCCTCGGGGTGGGTGGGCACGTCGAAGTTGAACACATGGCTGACCGAGGGCACATCGAGCCCGCGCGCCGCCACGTCCGAGGCCACGAGGATGCGCAACTCGCCGTTGCGGAACCCTTCGAGCGTGCGGGTGCGCACCGACTGGTCCAGATCGCCGTGGATGGCGGCGGCATCGACCTTGTGCTTGCGCAGCGACTTGGTCAGCACGTCCACCTCGACCTTGCGGTTGCAGAAGACGATGGCGTTGGTGAGTTTATCGCCCTCGGCCTCGATCAGCGCGCGCAGACACTTGCGCTTTTCGCTGGCGGCGCGGTCGCGGCGCGGCGGCGTCACGGTGATCAGCGCCTGTTCGATGGTTTCGGACGCGGTGGCCTGGCGCGCGACCTCGACCCGGGCGGGCGCCTGCAGGAAGGTGTTGGTAAGCCGCTCGATCTCGGGCGGCATGGTGGCGGAGTAGAAGAAGGTCTGCCGGGTGAAGGGCGTCAGCTTGAAGATGCGTTCGATATCCGGGATGAAGCCCATGTCGAGCATGCGGTCGGCCTCGTCCACCACCATCACCTCGACGCCCGTCAGCAGAAGTTTGCCGCGTTCGAAATGATCCAGCAGCCGCCCCGGCGTGGCGATCAGCACGTCCACGCCGCGGTCGATCAGCTTGTCCTGTTCGCCGAAGGCCACGCCGCCGATCAGCAGTGCCTTCGTCAGCTTGGTGTATTTCGCGTAGATGTCGAAATTCTCGGCCACCTGGGCGGCCAGTTCGCGGGTCGGGGCGAGCACCAGCGAGCGCGGCATCCGGGCGCGGGCGCGGCCGCGGCCCAGCCGGGTGATCATCGGCAGGGTGAAACTGGCGGTCTTGCCGGTGCCGGTCTGGGCGATGCCCAGCACATCGCGCCCTTCAAGCGCGTAGGGGATGGCCTGCGCCTGGATCGGCGTGGGGGTTTCGTAGCCGGCCTCGATCACGGCCTTCAGGACCTTCGGGTCCAGCGAAAGATCGGAAAACTTGGTCATTTGCGTCCATTTCGGGCGGTATCGGACCGCACACTTTGATGGGACGCATATTCGGCGCCCCGGCGTCGGGCCGGACGGAAGGTGCGCGCGGGGCAAGGCGGCGCTTCGGGAAGGTCCGCCACAAATCTCCGCGCCCGCCAGGCGCGTCCGGCAGGGTTCGTCTGCGGCGCTGCGTATCCGAAAAGCACTTGCCGGTCAATTCCGTGCTGTCCCGGCACGCTCGCGATCGCAGCGTCACGCCTCTGCCCCCTGCGGCGCAACACCCCCCGTCGCGCGGCGCGCCCTGCACCCCCCGCGATGCAGCGCAGGACCGGCATTTGCGCGGCGACGGTGACGGTTCAGGCGCTTGCACGGGTCAAACCACGGCCACGACTTATTTTGGCCATATGCGGCGGGCATCAGCGAGGGGCGACAGGCTATCGCGGGACGCAAGGAATCCGGCACAGATGCAAGCCCCGACATCGGCTGCCAAAACCGCCAAGCCGGACCGGACCCGCCCGGTTCTGATCGGTGCGCGCGACCCTGCGCCGAAAGGGACCCCTCCGCCTGCGCAATTCGACGCCATC
>SKMI01000225.1 GCA_007121115.1 Paracoccaceae bacterium
GGGCGGCCCTCGATCACCTCGGGCGGCGGCTCGAAGGCGGGGCTGCTGGCCGCGCCGGGGATGGGTTCGGTGCCGAAAGGCGCCGGGGCGGGCGGCGGCTCGGGCATCAGGGCCGCCGATCCGCTGGGTGGGGTCAACGCCGACAGTGTGAAGGGCGCGTCCACTGCGTCCCCGCCATCGGTGCGCAAGGCGTCCGATGCGTCCCGGCTCGCGCTTGCGCCCGGCGCGGACAGGGGCGCCGCGTCACCGTCGGTTTCGGCGGCCAGTGCGGGACCGGGTCCGGCGCTCTCGGCAGCTGGAACGGTCGCCGCATCGGTTGCATCCGGGGTGGCGGGGTCAATCGGCGTATCGTCGAGTGGGGGGGCGGCCTCGGCCAGGGCCTCCTCGATCCCGGCGATGGTGGCATCGATCTGCGCCTGCTCGTCGAAGGTGGGCACCGTATCGGTATCGGTCAGTCCGGCAGCATCGGCCGGGGCCTCGGCGCCGGGAACCGGTGTGGTCGGAGGAAGCTCGGCCTCGGTCGCTGAAGGGGCCGGGACGCTGGCCTGCTGCTCGGGGCCGGAGGTGAAATAGACCGCCCAGACCGCTACCGCCAGGAGCACCAGGACCAGACCGCCGGTCAGCATCAGCCCGCGCGAAACAAAACCGCGCTCGGCCGGAGGCGTGCCGCGCGCCCCGAAGATCGTCAGTTTCTCGGCCTCGGTGTCGGCAGCTTCGGCGGTCAGCGGCTTGCGCCCGCCCTTCGCGGTCAGGTCTGCCACCGGGGCAGCGAGTGCCTGCTTGAGTTCAGGTCTTGCCGGGGCGGACCCCTGCGGCGGCGGCGTCGATGCGGCCGCACCCCGGGCCCCAGCGTTCGGCGCCGTGTCCGGCAACGGTTTGGATGCGGCGCTCCCAGAGGCGCCCTTGTTGCTTGCAGCCGGGGCAGGGGCGGTTTTCGCGTCCTTGCCGACCTCGGCGCGCCCGGGGCGCTTGAGCAAGGCGCGCGCCTTGCTGCTCAATGCGCCCGCACCTGCGGTGCCGTTGGCCACCGGGGTGTCGGCATCGGGCGCGGCGCTTGCCGCTTTCGCGGATTTCGCCTTTTCGCCCGCCGTGGCGCTTGTGTCAGAGCCCGCTTCCGGGCCCTTCTCCACGCCCGTTTCACCGCGACCTGGCACGGATCCCGCCGAACGCGCGCTTTGTGTGGCGCCCGCTTGATCGGTACCGGTCAGGCGCGCGCGCATCTTCTCGAACCGCGCGCCCAGCGACTTGAGCCCGGATTGCGATCCCGGTTCCGCTTGGTCGGTCTTTCCCTCGGGCGGGGTCGCAGCACCACGGGTCGGCGCGGGGCTCTTTTCCTTAATGTCAGGAACGATTTCCGCTGCGGTGACCACTTTCGCGGACAGCGCCGCGGCGCCGCGGCGCGAGGAAAACGCAATCGGCGCGACCAACTGCTCCGCCGATTGAGAATCGGCCAGCGCCTTGGGGCTGACGGCCGCCCCGCTGTCACCGGCACCGGAACTCGCACCATTTGCGCCCGGAGGGGTCGGCGCCCTTGGTGAGCCGGAAACGGCACTCCGCTCCGCACCGCCAAGGGCGGGGCTTGTTGCGCCGGTCGCCTCGGGTGCAGTGGCAGGGGCGGGTGCGTCCGCCTTGCCCTTGCCAAACCACGGCAGCACGCTTGCGATGCCGCCGCTCAACCCGGTGCCGCTTTCCGCACCCCGCGCTGTGTCAACGGAGGACTGCGCGTCACCCGGCCGGGGTCCTGCGACCGGCGCGCTTGCATGAGCGGCTGCGGTGGGGGCCGCGGTCTTGCCAGCCGCGCGGACGGCGGCGGCCACATCCTCGCCGCTTGGATCATCATTGGCGGTGCCGCGCGGCGGCGGGGCGGGCTGGCTTGCCGCGGGCCCCGCGTCGACTGCGCCGTTCCCTGCCCGCGGCGGGGCCGCAGGCGCTGAGCCCTCTGGCAAGCTCGGGCGCGGGACGGCTGCGGGCACCGGACCGACCGAGACAACGGGCGCAGCGTCGCGTTCGATCGTCTCGTCCGGCGGCACCAGCCATGCGGCCATGCTTGTGCGGCCGAAATAGACCTCGCCCATGAAGCGCGCATCGTCCGGGGCCGCCACGAAGGCCACGGCGTCCAGCCCATGCTCGGCCGCAAAGGATTCGGCCTCGGCCAGGGTCTCGCGCGCCACCACCGCGACCTGCAACTCGTCACCGATGCCGCACCAGTCGAAGACCAGCTCGTCAATCGCATAGGGGGTCAGCCCGTCGATGGCGGCGGCGATCTGCGCCTCGCGCTCGGCATCGGTGTCGCCGGGAGCGTGGACGGTCCGGTAGAGGATTTCGCTATCAGGGATGATCAGCTTGGCGACCGGTTTCGTCTTGACCAGATCGTGCACACGTTCCCGCGCCGCACCCAGGCGGGCGGAAAACTCCGGGTCGTCCAGCGGAATCGCATCCACGGTGCGCCAGCCGTCGCGGCCACGGTGCAGCAATTCGACGCCTGCGCTCGACAGGCCGATGGAGAGCTGTGGTTTCATGCCTTGCCTCTAGCACAGTGCTGTCGGGCGTCGGGAGTCACCATTTCCCCACGCCATTCGCATATAGCGATTTTTCGCCGAGTTTGAACCCGGCGCATCCCGGCGCGCGCCATGGAGCGGCCACGGCAGGGTATCGGGCTCACCTCGGGCCGCTGGCCCGGGTCAGCGCCTGGTCCAGATCGGCGATCAGGTCGTCGGCATCCTCGGTGCCGATCGACAGGCGCACCACGTCCGGCGCGGCCCCGGCGGCGATCTGCTGTTCTTCGGTCAACTGTCGGTGAGTGGTCGAGGCCGAATGGATGATCAGCGAGCGCGTGTCGCCGAGGTTGGCCACATGGCTGAAGATCTCCACCGAATCGATCAGCTTCACGCAATCCTCGTAGCCACCCTTGAGCGAGAAGGTGAAGAGCGAGGAGGCGCCCTTGGGGCAATACTTGGCCATCCGCGCATAGGAAGGGGAGGACGGCAGCCCGGCATAGGTGACATAGGCCACGCGCGGGTCCTTCTCGAGCCATTGCGCGACCTTCACGGCGTTCTCGACATGGCGGTCCATGCGCAGGGACAGGGTTTCGATCCCCATCATCGTGTAATGCGCGGCCTGCGGGTTGAGCGTCATGCCCAGATCGCGCAACCCGATGGCGATGGAGTGGAAGGTGAAGGCCAGCGGGCCGAAGGTCTCGTGAAATTTCAGCCCATGATAGGCGGGTTCGGGCTCCGAGAGCGACGGGAACTTGCCGTTGGACCAGTCGAACTTGCCCGAATCGATGATCGCCCCGCCGGTGACGGTGCCGTTGCCGGTCAGGTATTTGGTCATCGAATGCACCACCAGCGTGGCGCCGTGTTCGATGGGGCGGCACAGGTAAGGGGTTGCCGTGGTGTTGTCGACGATCAAGGGAACGCCCTGAGCATCGGCCAGCCTGGCGACGGTTTCGAGGTCCGCGATATGCCCGCCGGGGTTGGCGACGGCCTCGCAGAACACCGCACGAGTGTCCTCGTCGATGGCGGCGGCCAGCGCCTCGGTATCGTCTATGTCGACGAATTTCGCCGACCAGCCGAAGCGGCGGATCGTCTGGCTGAACTGGGTCACCGTTCCGCCATAGAGCCGGTTCGACGCGACGATGTTCTTGCCCGGCCCCATGAGCGGGAACAGCGCCATGATCTGCGCCGCATGCCCCGACGAGCAGCAGACCGCCCCCACGCCGCCCTCGAGCGCCGCCATGCGTTCCTGCAGCGCGGCCACGGTCGGGTTGGTCAGGCGCGAATAGATGTAGCCGACCTCCTGCAGGTTGAAGAGTGCTGCGGCATGGTCGGCATCGCGGAAAACGTAAGCGGTGGTCTGGTAGATCGGGGTCTGGCGCGCGCCCGTGGCCGGGTCGGGGCGGGCGCCGGCATGAATCTGCAGCGTGTCGAAGCCGTGGGTCGGCGCGGTCATGGTGTCCTCCGGGTCTGGTGCTTGCAGTGCAGGCTACGCAAGGGCGCAGGCATGGGCAAGGGTGCGTGGTGCGGCCCTTGACTGCGGCAGGCGGAAACAGGGGCCAAGGGGGGCTCCCGCCCGGCGCCGGACGCATCAGAGATGCGCCCGCACCCGTTGGGCCGGGCGCCTTCGGCGCGGGCGCGCCAGTGCGGTGACGCCGCGCCCGGCACCAAACCGTGCCGCAGCCCGGGCCACCGGCTACGCCCCACGCCCTTGCCGTGCCCGTCCCGTTTCGCTCTTCATCTTGCCCGAAATACCCCGGGGGGTGAGGCCGCCAGGCCGAAGGAGGCAGTATCCGTTTTGGTCAAGGTGGATTTGGTTGCCATTTGCGGTTTTCTGCGAGGAGTGTGTTGGCGAGGAGGAGGTTTTGCATCACGGCGGTGATGATGACCTTTGCGGGTTTGTCGCGCGCTCGGAGGCGGGTGGCCTTCTGGCGCATGGTCTCGTTGCATCGCATGCCGACGAGGGCGGGCATGTAGAGGGCTTTGCGCAGGGCTGGGCGCCCGCCGCGGATCCGGGCCTGTCCGCGGGTCTTGCCGGATTGGCGGACCATGGGGGCGAGGCCCGCGAGTGCAGCGGCCTATGCGCGGGAGAGCTGGCCGAGTTCGGGCATGTCGATGACGAGGGCATGAGCGGTGGCGCGCCCGATCCCGGGGATCGAGATGAGGAGCTCCACGCGCCGGGCCAGTTCGGGGGCCAGTTCGGGGGCTTTGGCGATACGCGCCGTGATCTCGGCGTCGAGCGCCGCGATCTGGCGGTCGAGCAGGCGGATGCGGGCCGCGATCTGGCGGCGCAGCAGCGTGTTGTCAGTGGCCCTGGCGCGGGTCTTCTTGGTCGCGCGCGCGGCGATGAGGCCGCGCTACGCGGTGGGCAACTCCCTCAGATCATGCAGGTTTTCCGAAACCGCAGGCTGCGGCTCCAGCGCCAGTGCGGCGCCCATCCGCGCCAGCATCTGCGCATCGATCCGGTCGGTCTTGGCCAGCCGCCCCGTGGCCTCGGCGAAGCGCCGCGCGTGCAGCGGGTTGACCTTGTGCGCGGCCAGCCCCGCCTGCCCCAGAGCGCGTTCAAGCCCGGCGTGAAAGCGCCCGGTCGGCTCGAAGACGACCACCGCGCCGCCCTGTCCGGCGATCCAGCGGATCGCCTGGGCGATCCCGGCGGGCGTGTTGTCAAAGCCGCGATACTCTCCGGAAGAGTGAGCATGGGCGTCGAGACGGTCTTTCGAGACGTCGAGTCCGATGGTATATTTCATCTGCCTTATCCTGATCTTGTCTGCGCGCCCGAAGCGCTCGTATCCGTTCAGGCCAGGGAAAGGCGGGGGCGATCAGACTGCCCGTGGCACGAAGCTGCCCAGCGCCCCGCGATCCACCCCCGCCGCTGCCCGCCATGAATGGGCGTAGCGGGCAGCGGCTCCAAGCATACGCCAGAATCACACAAAACCATAAGACAAGCGCCCCCCAGCCCACCGCAGGTGCCCGGCCCAACCGCAAAGGCGCATCTGCGATGCGCCGAAGGCGGGCGGGAGCCCCCCGCACCCTGCCCGACCGTTTCAGTCCCGCCGTCCCTCGATATGCTTGCGCAATTTCGACGGTCCGGGCTTCTTGCGGCCCTTGTAGGGGTTTCGGTCCGCCTGGGAGCGCAGGAACACGCGGATCGGCGTGCCCGGCATGTCGAAGCTCTCGCGCAGCCCGCCGACCAGGTAGCGGGTGTAGCTTTTCGGCAGTTCCTCGGGGTTCGAGCACATGATCACGAAGCCCGGCGGCCGGGTCTTGGCCTGGGTGATGTAGCGCAGCCGGATGCGGCGCCCGCCCGGCGCGGGGGGTGGGTGCGCCTCGACCATCGCCGCCAGCCACTGGTTCAGCTTCGCGGTGCTCACCCGCCGGTTCCAGATCTCATGCGCGCGCAGCACCGCCGCGTGCAACCGCTCCAGCCCCTTGCCGGTCCGGGCCGAGACCGTCACCAGCGGCGCGCCCTTCAGCTGCGGCAAAAGCTTCTCGAACTGCAGCCTCACTTCCTTCAGCCGCGCCTGCTTCTCGGGCTCCAGGTCCCATTTGTTCACCGCCACCACCACCGCGCGCCCCTCGGTCTCGGCGAAATCGGCGATGCGCAGGTCCTGGGTCTCGAAGGGGATCTCGGCGTCCAGAAGCACCACCACCACCTCGGCGAAGCGCACCGCGCGCAGCCCGTCGGCGACCGAGAGCTTCTCGACCTTCTCCTGCACCTTGGCCTTCTTGCGCATGCCCGCCGTGTCAAAGATGCGCATCGGCGTGCCGCGCCAGTCGGTGCGGATGGAAATCGCATCGCGGGTGATCCCGGCCTCGGGGCCGGTCAGCAGCCGCTCCGTGCCCAGGATTGCGTTCACCAGCGTGGATTTGCCCGCGTTCGGCCGCCCGATCACCGCCACCTGCAAGGGCCGCGCGGGCGTGGGGGCGTGGTCGGGTGCCGCCTCGCCTTCGCCTTCTTCGCTCACATCCACATCGACCTCGGGCGCGGCCTCCTCGGCGCGGGCGTCGAACCCTTCGGCCAGCGGGCGCAGCCGGTGATAGAGTTCGTCCATCCCCCCGCCATGCTCGGCCGACAGCGCCACCGGTTCGCCCAGCCCCAGTGACCAGGCGTCGATCACGCCCCCCTCGGCGGCCGCGCCCTCGGCCTTGTTGGCGGCCAGGATCACATGGCGGGCGCGGCGGCGCAGGATATCGGCAAAGATCTCGTCTGCCGGCGTCACCCCCTGTCGCGCGTCGATCACGAACAGGCAGACATCGGCACTTTCCACCGCGCGCTCGGTCAGCTTGCGCATCCGGCCCTTGAGGCTGTCGCCCTCCTCCAGTTCCAGCCCGGCGCTGTCGACCACGGCAAAACGCAGATTGCCCAGCCGTGCCGCGCCCTCGCGCAGATCGCGCGTCACCCCGGGCTGGTCGTCCACCAGCGCCAGCCGCTTGCCGACCAGCCGGTTGAACAGCGTCGACTTGCCGACATTGGGCCGCCCGACGATGGCGAGGGTGAAACTCATGGCGCAGGGCTCCGGGCGCGGGTCCACGGTGGGACAGGATGGCAAGACAAAGCCGCAAAACGGCACCGAGCCGCGCGTCTAACCGCTCGCGGCCCGCTTGGCAATCTGGCGCGGCGCCTCCAGGTTCCGGACGCGAACCATCACGGCCACCGAACCTGCGCCCCCGCCCCGCCCTTCATCTTGCCCGAAACACCCCGGGGGAGTCGCCCGGAACGGGCGACGGGGGCAGCGCCCCCAGCAACCGAAAACTGCCCGCCGCAGGCGCCCGGCCCAACGGGCGCTGAAGCATCTTCGATGCTTCAAGCGCCGGGCGGGAGCGCCCCCTCGACCCGAAAGCTCACCGATAGGCGTGCAACTGCCCGTTACCGGAGACGACGTAGAGCGTGCGGTCCACAACGATCGGGCTGGCCGCCGCGCCGCCGGGGATCTCGACACTGCCCAGATGCTCGCCCGAGACCGGGTCGAAGCTGCGCAGATGTCCGTCATTGGAGGCCACATAGAGCCGCCCGCCCGCCAGCACCGGGCCATAGTGGCCAAAGATCTCGGCCCTGCGGCGCTCGCGTTCCTGGGTGAAGAGCGGCAGGTCCTGCGCCCAGACGCGCGCGCCGCTGGCGGCATCGAGCCGCACCAGCCGGTTGCGGTCGGTCAGCATGAAGAGCGCATTGCCCACCGGCCAGACCGGGCCATAGGCGGCCTCGTCGGCGGTCCAGCGGACCGAGCCGTCGCGCCGATTGAGCGCCATGATCCGGCCCGATTGGTTGCCCACATAGATCGTGTCGCCCACGACCACCGGATCGCCGGTGATATCGGTCACCCCGGCATAGGCCATGCCCTGCCGCTGCCCGGCAATCACCCGGCGCCACAATTCCATCCCGGTATCACGCCGCGCGGCGATCAACTCGCCCGAGGGTGCCGGGAACAGCACCGCGTCGCCCGCCGTTGCAGGTGCCGCGCCGCCGACCATCGAGGCCGGGCTGGGCGTTGCGGGCAACTGCCAGTCGACTTTGCCGTCGCGGGTGTCCAGCACCCAGGCGGAACTGTCGGCGGCGACCACGAACACCCGGTCGCCCACCACCGTGGGCGCGCCCTTGACCGGCGCGTCGAAGCGGTGGGTCCAGCGGGTCTCGCCGCTCGCGGCATCGAGCGCGTGCAGCCGCCCATAGGCGGAACTGACGAAAAGCACCCCATCGGCCAGCGCCAGCCCGCCGCCCGAGGCGCCGTCGCCGCGCAGCCCCGGCGGGGTCAGATCGCGCGACCAGGCGGTTTCGCCGCCCGCCGTGGTGGCGGTCACCGTCGCACGGCTGTCCAGCGTGAAGATGCGCCCGCCCGCCGCCACCGGCTCGGCGGTGATGCGGTGGCGCCGGTCATTGCCCGCGCCGATGGGCGCCGACCAGGCGCGCTGTGGCGTGGTGCCCAGCGCCGGATGGGTAATCCGGTGGTTCGGCGTGCCCAGCCGATGCGTCCAGGCGCTGTGCGCCTGCGTGGCGGGCAGCGCCACAGGCTCGGCCCGGTTCGCGGGCTCCACCCCCGCGTCTTCGGAAAACGGCGCCCGCAGGTGGAACCGTTCGCCTTCAAGGATGAATTCGCGTTCGCAGGCACCCAGCGTCAGCACCGCCGCCGCGATCGAGGCATATCTGATCAGACCCACCGTTACCCGCTCCCGTTTCCTGCCTGCCTGCATGAACCCGGCAACGATACATGCAGCTATCATTCCGGCTCTGGTCAGATGCTTGTGCCATTACCCTGCAACAAGGGTCAAGCGCGCCGCGCAAATGGCCGAGCGCAGTGTGTCCCGCCGGTCCGGCCGGGCCCGTCCCTTCCGGTACGGACCCTGCCACGTTGCGGGGCGCTCAGGCCGCGTCTTCCTCGCCGCCCAGCGCGGCGATCATCTGCGTAACCCGGCGGCGCAACTGTTCGGTCACGTCGGGTTCGTCCAGAAGGTCGCGCAGGATGGCCAGCGCAGCGTCGCCCTCGCCCAGTTCCAGCCGCAGGATGGCAAGTTGCTCCAGCGCCAGGGGGCGAAATGCCTGGCCCGGCTGCGCCAGACCGCTGAGCACCGACTCGCGCTCGTCCGGGGCGATCTCGCTGCCGCCCAGCATCAGCCGCTTCAGCGCTGCAAGCTGGCGGTAGCTGTCGGGCAGGTCGGGATCGGCCTCGGCGGCGGCAAAGGCGGCCAGCGCGGCCTCGCGGTCGTCCTGCGCTGCCTCGGCGGCGATCAGCAGATTGAGGATGCCTTGCTGGGCCGGATCGGCCTCGATCCCGCGCAGCGCGCTGCGGCGGCTGGCATCGTCGGGCGCTTCCAGCGCGGCCAGCACGGCGTCACCAAAGGCCTCGGCGCTGGCGCGTTCGCTGGCGCGCTGCCATTCGAACCAGGCCGCGCCACCGACCACCGCCACCACCAGCACCACGGCCAGCCAGCCATAGCGCTTCATCAGGCGGGTGATCCGGTCGCGGCGCAGTTCCTCGCTGACCTCGTCGATAAAACTGTCGGTATTGCTCAAGAGGCACCTCTGCGGATTGCGCCGCTCTCTTAGCGCGAAGCGGATGCGATTGCAAAGGCCCGCGGAAGGCGCGCGCGCGGTGTTGAACGCAAGGTGTTGAACGCACGGGGCGGAAGCGAGTTGGAACCGGTCTTGAAAACCATCACATTTCGACGGATTTCGGGTCGTGTCGTGCATCCTTGCAACGTGCCGACCGGCGCACGCCTTTGGTCTGACGCATTGTCCGCCCATTATGTCCGCTCATGATCGTGGCGCCACTTGTGCCGCTGTGCAGAAAAAACTAATCTGAACTGGTCGGTTCAGCGTTCCAGAGTATACGACACCGCGGCGGGCTGCGCCGCTGCATATCGAGGCTGCCATCCATGCGTTTCTTTCCGGTCCTCACGGCGCTCGTGATTTCAGGTTTCATGTATCTGTTCATCATGGAGCGCGAGGCGTTGATGGCCTTTGCCTCGGGCGGCGAAGTGCCCGAAGCCGTGACCGAAGAAGAGGCCGGTGTGAGCGAAGTGCGGCGCGTGCGCGTCGTGGTGCAGCATTCGCAAAAGCAGCCGGTCGAAACCTCGGTGATCCTGCGCGGGCGCACCGAAGCGGCACGCCGGGTCGATGTGCGGGCCGAAACCTCGGGGCTGGTGGTGTCCGAGCCGCTGCGCCGCGGGGCCGAGATCGATGCGGGCGACGCGCTGTGCGAGCTTTCCTCGGGCACCCGCGCGGCAGCGCTGGCCGAGGCCCGCGCCCGGCTGAGCGAGGCCGAGATCAACTTCAATGCCGCCGACCGCCTGTCCGAGGATGGCTTCGCCAGCCAGACCCGCGTGGCTTCGGCCAGGGCCGCGCTGGAAAGCGCGCAGGCGGCGGTTGATGCGGCGGTCGAGGAAATGGCGCGGCTGGTCATGCACGCCCCCTTCGATGGTATCCTGGAAGCCGACACCGCCGAACTGGGTGCGCTGCTGCAGCCCGGCGCGCTCTGCGCCACGGTAATCAAGATGGACCCTATCCGGCTGGTGGGTTTTGTTTCCGAAGCGCAGGTGGACCGGCTGGAGCGTGGCGCGCTGGCGGGTGGGCGGCTGGCTTCGGGGCGCGAGGTGATGGGCCGGGTCAGCTTCATCGCCCGCGCCGCCGACGAACAGACCCGCACCTTCCGCGTGGAGGTCGAGGTCGACAACCCCGACAACAACATCCGCGAGGGTCAGAGCGCCGAAATGCTGATCCAGGCGGCGGGGCAGGAGGGGCATCTGCTACCCGGCTCGGCGCTGACGCTCGATGACGACGGCACGCTGGGCGTCCGCGCCATCGACGAGGATGACCGGGTGATCTTCAAGCCCGCCACCGTGCTGCGCGACACTGCCGAAGGCGTCTGGCTGGGTGGGCTGCCTGACGCGGTCAACGCCATCGTCGTGGGGCAGGAGTTTGTCCGCGACGGGGTTCGGGTGCATGTCACCTGGCGGGGCGACGCGCCGGAGGGCCGGGAATGAAGGGGATCGTCGACTGGGCCGGTGCCCACGCGCGCATGGTGCTGGCGCTGGTGGTGATGACCCTTGGCGCCGGGATCCTCGCCTATACCGGCCTGCCCAAGGAGGGCGAGCCGGACATCGAGGTTCCGGCGGTGATCATCACCGTGCCGTTCCCGGGCATTTCGGCGGCGGACAGCGAAACCCTGCTGGTCCGGCCCATGGAAAGCGAAATGTCCGATCTGGACGCGTTGGAGCGCATGAGCGCCTTTGCCGCCGAGGGCGTGGCCGGGATGGTGCTGGAGTTCGAATTCGGCTGGGACAAGACCGCCACATTGGCCGATGTGCGCGACGCCATGAACAGGGCCGAGGCGAATTTTCCCTCGGGCGCGGAAAACTACAGCATCTCGGAATTCAACTTCTCGCAGTTTCCAATCATCATCGTCGCGGTTTCGGGCGATGTACCCGAACGCGCGCTGTTGCGCGCCGCCGACGACCTGAAGCGCGCCATCGAGGACGTGGACGCGGTGCTGGAAGTCACCACCGCCGGTTCGCGCGACGAGATGGTCGAGGTCATCATCGACCCCCTGCGACTGGAAGCCTACAACGTCACCGCCGACGAGCTGATCCGCGTCATTACCCAGAACAATCAACTCGTCGCCGCAGGCGATGTGGAGACGGACGCTGGCACCTTCGGGGTCACCGTGCCGTCCACCTTCGACGGGGTCGAGGATGTCTATGCACTGCCGATCAAGGTCAACGGCGACAGCGTGGTGCGGCTGGGCGATCTGGCCGACATCCGCCTGACCTACGAGGACCGCACCGGCACCGCGCGGTTCAACGGCGACACGAACATTGCCCTGCAGGTGGTGATGCGCAAAGGGTTCAACATCATCGACACGGCGGCCGAGGTGCGCGCCGTGGTCGACGAAACCCGCGCCGAATGGCCCGAGGAATTGCAGGACGCGATCCGCACCACACCCGCGCTCGACCGCTCCTTTCAGGTGGAGGAAATGGTCACCCAGCTTGAGACCTCGGTCATGACGGCGATCGCGCTGGTGATGATCGTGGTGCTGTCGGCGCTGGGGCTGCGCTCGGCCATGCTCGTGGGGATCGCGATTCCGACCTCGTTCATGCTGTGCTTCATACTGCTGGGCGTGATGGGCGTGGCGATTTCCAACATCACCATGTTCGGCCTGATCCTTGCCGTGGGGATTCTGGTCGACGGCGCGGTGGTGGTCACCGAATATGCCGACAAGCGGCTGGCCGAAGGCGACGGGCCGATGAAGGCCTATACCGCCGCTGCCAAGCGCATGTTCTGGCCGATCACGGCGTCCACCGCGACCACGCTCTGTGCCTTCCTGCCGATGCTGTTCTGGCCGGGCGTGGCGGGCGAGTTCATGGGCATGTTGCCGGTGACGCTGATCTTCGTGCTGACGGCCTCGCTGATTGTGGCGTTGGTGTTCCTGCCGGTGCTGGGCGGGGTCACCGGGCGGCTGGCGCGGCATCTCAACAACGTCTCGGGCGGGTTGCGGCGGCTACCGCTCCTGCTGCGCCTGCCGCTGCTGGCGCTGGCGTGGTTCGGGCTGTTCGCGGGTGTCATGCTGATCCTGAACCCCGCCTGGCCCACGGGCCCCGTGGAAACGGGCGTCAGCATGTGGGAGCGGCTGCCCGGCGCGGTACTGCTGGCGATTGCGGCGATGGCGAGTTCCACCGTTCTCTCGGCTGTCGTGCCGCCGAAGCGCCCGAAGCGCGTGCACGCGGGGCACCGCCGCCAGCCCTTCGGGTATCTGGTGAAACTTCTGGTCGGCAATCCGGTGATGCCGGTGGTCACCATCGTCGCCGTTGCCGCCTTGGTCATGGCGGTGTTCCAGTACTACGGCGACAACAGCCGCGGGGTGGAGTTCTTCGTCGATACCGAGCCCGAGCAGGGCATCCTCTATGTCCGCGCGCGCGGTAACCTGTCGCTGACCGAAAAGGACGATCTGGTCCGCCAGGTCGAGGCGGTGATGCTGGCCGAGGCCGGGTTTGACGCCGTCTTTGCCTTTGCCGGGGATGGCGGGCTGAACACCAACACCGCCGGGGCGGGTCCACCGGGCGACACCGTCGGCCAGATCCAGTTCGAACTGACCCACTGGACCGAACGTGAGGGCATTCCGGGGATGCGCGGGCAGGAGGTGCTGGACCGGGTGCAGGGCAAGCTGGACGACTTGCCGGGCATCCAGACCGAATTCTTTGTCGCTTCCGGTGGTCCGGCGGGCCAGAAGCCGGTGCACCTGCGGCTGACAGGCATCGATTTCGACGTGCTGGAAGAGGCGGTCGAGGTGGCGCTGGCGCATTTTGCCGAGACCGAGGCGCTGATCGATCTGGAAGACACCCGCCCGGTGCCCGGCATCGACTGGAAGATCGATGTGGATGTGGACCGCGCCGGGCGATTCGGCGCCGATGTGGCCACTGTGGGCGGCATGATCCAGCTTGTCACACGCGGCATCCTGCTGGACACCATGCGTGTGGACACCTCGGATGAGGAAATCGACATCCGTGTGCGCCTGCCGCAGGCTGACAGGCTGCTGGCCACGCTTGACGACCTGCGGGTGCAGACCCCCGCAGGGCTGGTCCCGCTGTCGAATTTCATCACCCGCGAGCCGGTGGCGCGGCGCGGCCAGATCGACCGGGTGGACCGGCAGCGGTATTTCGACGTGAAGGCCGATGTCGCCCCGGGGCAGGCGCGGCTGGTCAACAGCGCGGGCGAAACCGTCGATGTGGTGCGGCGCGACCTGACCACCACCGACCGGCTGGAAGCGGGCACCGACGACCACGCCCGCGCCGCGACCATCGCCGCGCGAATCGCCGACGAGGGGCTGCGGGTGGTGCCGATCAACGCCAACGAGCGGATCGCGGTGCTGACCGAGTGGCTGGAGAGCGAGAACCCTCTGCCCGCGGGCGTGGACTGGGAATGGACCGGCGAGCAGCAGGATCAGGAGGAAAGCACCCAGTTCCTGATGGTCGCCTTCTCGGCCGCTTTGGGGCTGATGTTCGTGATCCTGCTGACGCAGTTCAACAGTTTCTACAACTCGGTGCTGGTGCTTCTGGCGGTGATCCTGTCCTCTACCGGCGTGCTGATCGGCATACTGGTGATGGATCAGACCTTTTCGGTCATCATGACCGGGACGGGGATCGTGGCCCTGGCCGGGATCGTGGTGAACAATAACATCGTGCTGATCGACACCTATCAGAACTATGCGAAGATCATGCCGCGGATCGAGGCGATCATTCGCACCGCCGAGGCACGCCTGCGCCCGGTGCTGATGACCACCATCACCACCATGGCCGGGCTGACGCCGATGATGCTGGGCCTGAGCCTGGATTTCGTCAACGGCGGCTATGCCATCGACAGCCCGGTGGCGCTGTGGTGGAAGCAGCTTGCCACGGCGGTGGTCTTCGGGCTGGGGATCGCCACGCTGCTGACGCTGCTGGTCACGCCCTCCTTCCTCGCGCTGCGGGTGTGGATCGAGGCGGGGGCATATCGTGGCGCGCTGGGGCTGCGGTGGCTGCTGTCGGCGCGCGAAGGGTCGGCGCGGCGCGACCGGGCGCTGGAGAAGCGCCTGCGCCGCGTGCGCGGGGCCGAGATCATCTGGGAAGTGCCGCCCATGACTGATCCGGCGCCGGTGCAGCCGCTGATGCTGGAGCCGGGCGATCTGGTCGACGGGCCGGGCCGGGTGCGCGCCGCCGAATAGGGTGCGCGACACCGCGCCCGGCTTGCATTAGCGCGCCCGCTCGGGCAGTCAGGGGCGAACGACGCGCGGCGATCACAGGAGCGACAGACCATGACCGAGACCCGTCACACGCGGCTTCTGATCA
>SKMI01000352.1 GCA_007121115.1 Paracoccaceae bacterium
ATTTCTGGCCGCTCTGGCTGCTGCTGCTGACCGGCATGAACGGCGTCTACCTCAGCACCGATATCTTCAACCTCTATGTGATGATCGAGGTGATCGCGCTGGCCGCCGTGGGACTTACGGTACTTTCGGGCACGAAGGAAGCCGTGCGCGCTGGTCTGGAATACATGTATGCCTCGATCCTGGGCGCGCTGCTGTTCCTGATGGGGGTGGGGTTCGTCTATCTGCAACTCGGGCGGCTTGATTTCGCCGGGCTGATCGGCGCCGAGCCGTCGGCGGCCCTGAGCGCGGCGCTGGCGCTGATGATCATCGGGTTGCTTCTGAAGACCGCGCTGTTCCCGTTGCATTTCTGGCTGCCTGCGGCGCACGCAAACGCCACCGCACCCGCCTCGGCGCTCTTGTCGGGGCTGGTGGTCAAGGCCGCGCTCTACATCTTCCTGCGGTTGACGACCTATGTGCCGCTGCCGGACGAGATCCTTATCACCCTGATTGGCGCCCTCGGCGCAGGCGCGGTGCTGTGGGGGGGCGTGCAGGCGCTGCGCGCGGAGCCGCTGAAGCTGCTGGTTGCGTGGTCAACGGTGCTGCAGATCGGGCTGATCTTCATCGCCTTTGCCCGCGCAGGCCAGGTCGGCCTGACCGAAAGCTGGAAGGCGGCGGCGCTCCTGATCCTCGCGCATGGCGTGGCCAAGGCGGCGATGTTCCTGTCTGCCGGACGGATCAAGGACGAGATCGGCCATGACCGGATCGCCGATCTGGACCGCACCCCCATCCGCCCCACGCTGGCGCAGTTCACCTTTGCGCTGGCCGCGATCAGCCTGATCGGACTGCCGCCCAGCTTGGGCTTCATCGGCAAGTGGTCGCTGATGGAGGGGGCCATGGCCGCGGGCTACTGGCACTGGGTGGCGGTGACCATGATCGGCACCTTCCTGTCGGTGGCGTATTTCAGCCGCGTGCTGGCCGGGTTCCTGCGCTTCGACCGGGTGCGCGCGCCGCTGGGCGAGCATCAGGGCTGGGCGCTGGCCGATATCGCGCCGCTGACGTTGGCCGTTGCCGCCATCTCGCTGGGCCTGATGGCCGCGCCGATCCTGAGCTTCATCGAACTGGGCTATCCATTCGGAGCCACACCATGACCGACCTGATCGCCTTTCTGCGCAGCGACATGCCGCTGCTGCCGCTGTTCATCCTGCTGACCTCGCTGCTGGCCTCGCCGCTCTTGTTCGCGCTGCCCGAGCGCGCCGCCAGCCTGCGCACGGCCGTCAACCTGGGCGTGGCCGCGCTGAAGGTCGCGCTGGTGGCGTGGCTGGCGTGGAAGGTCAGCCAGGGCGTGATCTATGACGTGCGTTTCACCATGCTGCCGGGGCTGGAGTTCAAGCTGCAGGCCGACCCGCTGGCGATCCTGTTCATCGCGCTCTCGGCGATCCTGTGGCTGATCACCACCGTCTATTCGGTGGGGTATCTGGAGCGCGGACCCCACCGGGCGCGGTTCTTCGGCTTCTTCAGCCTGTGCGTGGCCGCAACCGTGGGTATTGCGATGTCCGGAAACCTGTTCACCTTCCTGATCTTCTACGAGCTGCTGACGCTCGCGACCTATCCGCTGGTGATCCACCGCGGCTCGGCCGAGGCGCTCAGGGCGGGGCGGATCTATCTGATCTACACGCTCTCGGGCGGGCTGGTGCTGCTGCTGGGCACCATGGGGCTTTGGGTGCTGACCGGGACCACCGACTTCGTGCCCGGCGGGGTCATGGGCGCGGCGCCGGTGGACAGCCGGCTGGCCGCGCAGGCGCTGTTCGTGGTGCTGGTCGGCGCGCTGGGGGTCAAGGCCGCGCTGGTGCCGTTCCACGCCTGGCTGCCCATCGCCATGGTGGCGCCCGCGCCGGTCTCGGCGCTGCTGCACGCGGTGGCGGTGGTCAAGGCCGGGGCTTTCGGCATCATGCGCGTGGTCTACGAGGTCTTCGGCATCGACACCGCGCAGGCGCTGGGGATGACCGCGCCGCTGGCCGCGCTGGCGGGGATCACCATCATCTACGGCTCGCTCCGCGCGATCACGCAGGACGATATCAAGAAGCGGCTGGCCTATTCCACGGTCAGCCAGGTCAGCTACATCACCCTTGGCGTGGCGCTGGCCAGCCCGATCGCGGCGGTGGGCGCGCTGGCGCATCTGATCCATCAGGGGCTGATGAAGATCACGATGTTCATGGCCGCGGGCAATCTGGCCGAGGGGCTGGGGGTCAAGCGCGTGAGCCAGATGGATGGGGTGGGCGCCAAGATGCCGGGCACCATGCTGGCGTTTTCCGCGGCTGCGCTGGCCATGATCGGGCTGCCGCCGCTCGCCGGGTTCGTCAGCAAATGGTATCTGGCACAGGGCGGACTGGACGCGGGCGCGGCCTGGGTAGTGGCGCTCTTGCTCGGCTCCAGCCTGCTCAATGCCATCTACTTCCTGCCGATGCTCTACCGCGCCTGGTTCCGGGACAGTGCGGACGCAGATGCGGCCCCCGCGCGTCAGCGCATCGGCTGGTGGCTGGCCGCGCCGCCCATCACCACCGCGCTGCTGGTGCTGGTGGTGGGCGGCTTCGCCAATGCCCCCTTCAGCCCGCTGGAGTGGACCCGTTTCGTCGTCGCCATCGAGTATCAGGAGTAACCACCCATGACCCTTTCGATGTTTCTGTTCGCCATCGGCTGGCCGCTGATCATGGCGCTCATGCTGCTCAGCCTGGCGGCCCGCCCGATCCTGTGGCGGATGATGCCGCTGGCCGCGCTTCCGGCGCTGATGCTGGGGCTGCTGGTCACCGACCCGGTGTCCACGCGCGGCGACTGGTTCGTGCTGGGACTGACGCTGGGACTGGACCCGGTGTCGCGGCTGTTCCTGATCTTCACGGCGGTGCTGTGGATCGCCGCCGGAAGTGCCGCGCGCCACTGGCTGCGCGCGGACCCGCGCGCGACCGGCTTCGGGGTGGTGTTCCTGATGGCCATGAGCGGCAATCTGGGCCTGATCCTGGCGCAGGATGCGGTGGGCTTCTACGCCGCCTTCGCGCTGATGAGCTTCGCCTCCTACGGATTGGTGATCCACACGCGGGACGCGGGCGCGCGCTGGGCGTCGAAGCTCTACATCGGCTTCGTGGTGATCGGCGAGTTGATCCTGTTCACCGGGCTGGTGCTGGCGGCGACGCAGGCGGGTTCGATCCTGCTGGCCGATCTGCGCGGGGCAGAGCTTTCGGGGTTGACCGTGGCGCTCCTGCTGACGGGCTTCGGCATCAAGCTGGGGGTGATGCCGCTGCATTTCTGGCTGCCGCCTGCCCATGGCGCCGCCCCGGTTCCGGCCAGCGCCGTGCTGTCGGGCGCGATGATCAAGGCGGGGCTGTTCGGCATCGTCTCGGCGGTGCCGCTGGGGGTGGGGGCCTATGCCGACCACGGGACGGTGGTGATGGCGGCGGGCATGGTGACGATCTTCGCCGCCCTGCTGCTGGGCGTGCAGGAGCGGAGTGCCAAGACCGTGCTGGGCTTTTCCAGCGTCAGCCAGATGGGGATCATCGCTCTGGGTCTGGGCGCGGGGTTGATGGTGCCCGCAGCCTGGCTCGCGGTCCTGCCGGTGCTGGTCTTCCTGGCCGCGCATCACGCGCTGGCCAAGGGCGCGTTGTTTCTGGGCGTCGGCTCGTGGGCGGCGCAGGGCGCGGCGGTGGGCCGCGCGCTGGTAATGGGGGCGATGCTGGCGCCCGCGCTGGTGCTGGCGGGGTTTCCCGTGACTTCGGGGGCTTTGGGCAAGGAGGCGCTGAAGGGCGCGCTCTCGAACGGCTCCCCGGTGTGGCTGCCGTGGCTGACGCTCGCGCTGACGCTGTCGGGCGTGGCCACGACGCTGCTGATGGCGCGCGCGCTGGCGCTGGTCTGGCTGGCACCACCGAAAGCGCCGCCCGCGCGCCCCGAGGCGCTGGCCCTGCCGTTCCTTGCGCTGGCGGGCCTGGCGCTGGCATTGCCCGTGATCTGGCCGGTGCTGGATGCGGGGCTGGCCGCGCCGGTGCTGGCGGCCGCCCCGGCGGCGGGCTGGCCCGTGGCGCTGGGCATCGCCATCGCCACGGCGGCGGCCATAACGGCGCACGCGCAGAAGATCGGCCCCGAGCGGTTCCTGGCCGGGATCATCGCCCCGTTTCAGGCGTTTTCGTCGCAGATGAGCAGCCTGTGGGCCTTGAAGCGGCGCGCGGCGCGGCGGGTCGGCTATGCGGTGCCCCGCATCGTTGAAGCCCATGCCGACCGCTGGCGGCTTGGCCAGACGGCGGTGGCGGCCTTGATCGCGGCGGTGCTGATGATCGAAGGCGCGGCCAGC
>SKMI01000096.1 GCA_007121115.1 Paracoccaceae bacterium
CGACTCCGGTCAGCTCGTGCAGCCGACTGGCCAGAGTGGGCAGCTGTGCGGGCGTCTGACGCCATGAGTGGGGAGCCGATCATCCGCATCCGCGGCCTGCGCAACCAGTTCGGCGCGCAGGTGGTGCATGAGAACCTCGACCTGGACCTCTATCGCGGCGAGGTGGTGGGCGTGGTCGGCGGCTCGGGCACAGGCAAGTCGGTGTTGCTGCGCACCATCGCCGGGCTGCGCCGACCGCAGGCCGGGAGCATCGAGATCTTCGGCCGCGACGCGCTGAACTGCACCGACGACGCACGCCGCGAAATCGACCTTCGCATGGGGGTGATGTTTCAGGACGGGGCGCTGTTTTCCTCGCTCACCGTGCGCGAGAATGTCGAGGTGCCGATGCAGGCGGTCACGGGCCTGACGCCCGCTCTGCGGCGCGAGCTTGCGGACCTGAAGATCTCGCTCTCCGGCCTGCCGTGGTTTGCGGGGGACAAGTACCCCTCGGAGCTTTCAGGCGGGATGCGCAAGCGCGCCGGGCTGGCGCGGGCGCTGGCGCTGGACCCCGAGATCGTGTTTCTGGACGAACCCACCGCCGGGCTGGACCCCATCGGCGCCACCGCCTTCGATGTGCTGATCCGGCAACTGGCCGACAGCCTCGGCCTGACGGTGTTCCTTGTCACCCATGATCTTGATACGCTGCACGCGGCCTGTGACCGGATTGCTGTGCTGGCCGAAAAGAAGGTGCTGGTCACCGGCAGCATGGCCGATATGCTGCATGTGGATCATCCATGGGTGCGCGAGTATTTTCACGGGCCAAGGTCGCGTGCGGCGATCGAGGCCACCACAAGGACGGCGTAACGCATGGAAACGCGTGCCAATTATGTGCTGATCGGGGCCTTTGCGCTGGCCGGGTTTCTGGGCCTGCTGCTGTTCCTGATGCTCTTTGCCAATGTGCAGCTGGACCGGCGCTACACCAATTACGATGTGCGGTTCACGTCGATTTCCGGGCTCTCACGCGCCTCCGAGGTGCGGTTCGAGGGGCTGCCGGTAGGGCAGGTGGTGGATGTGCGCCTTCACCCGGACATGGACGGCACCATCCTTGTGCGGCTGGAGGTGGACGAGGAGACGCCGCTGCGCATCGACAGCACTGCCACCATCAGCGCGCTGGGCGTGACCGGTGTGTCCTTTGTGGCGCTGAGCCGGGGCGATCCGACCCAGCCGCTGTTGCGTGACACCGCCGAGATCCCAGAGATCACCGCCGGGCGCGCGCCGCTGGATATCGTCTTCGAGGATGGCCCCGCGATCCTGGAGCGCGTGCTGGAAGCGGTGGAGCAGGTGAACCTGATCCTGGGCGCGGAAAATCGTGGCCGGATCGACCGCATTCTGGTCAATCTGGAAACCTCCTCTGACGGCTTGGCAGGCGCGCTGACCGATTTCGCCGAAGTCAGCCAGACCATCGGCACCGCCACCACCGACATTGCCGATTTCACCACACGCATGGTGCCGGTGGCCGAGGGCGCGCTGGCCACGCTGGACACGGTGGACGAGACGCTTGCGATCTATTCGGAACTTGCGGATCGGGCGCAGACGTCGCTTGATGTCACCGACGCCACGCTGGAGGCAGCGCGCGTGGTGCTGGAAACCTCGGACCGGTTTCTGGGTACCGATCTGACCGAACTGGCCAACGAACTGACCCGCACCAGCGCCGCCGTGCGCGGGCAGGTCGATGCACTGGGCGGCGAGGCGCAGGACATGTTCGGCACCGTCAACGAAACCGCCGCCGAAGTGACCGCGCGGCTGCGCGAGGCCGAGACCGCGATTGCTGCCATCACCGATCTGACCGAGCGGCTGGGACCGCTGGCCGATGCGGCGGGGGTCACCCTTGGTGGGATCGACACGGCGGTGGCGGAATACACCACGCTGGCCGACGATCTGCGCGCGACCGCGCGCAGCGCTGGGCCGACGCTGGAAAGCGCGCAGCGCACGCTGGACCGGGCGGGCGCCTTCATCGACGGCGATCTGGCGCTCTTGACCCGCGATCTGACCGACACCAGCGCGTTGGTGCGCCGCGAGGTCGACACCCTGGGCGGCGAGGCGCGGCAACTCATGGCCGGGCTGGCCGAGGCGGGGACCGAGGCGACCGCGCGGCTGCGGGAAGCCGAGGAAACGATCGCCCGCACCGATGCGATGCTGGCGCAACTGACCGGGACGCTGGAGACCGTGGACGGTGCCGCCGGGCGCTTCGACCGGATGCTGGACGAGGACGGCGCGCCCCTGATCGCCGAAACCCGCACCATGATCGCCAGCGCCACCGAAGCCGTGGAGGCCGTCAGCCGCGCGGCCAGCGACGACCTGCCGGCGGTGATGGCCGATGTGCGCAGCGCCGCGCGCACGGCGACCGAGACGGTGCAAACGCTGGGCGCGGATATCTCGGCGGCCTCGGGGCGGCTGGACGGGGTGCTGCTCTCGGCCGAGGACACGCTGGGGCAGGTGGGCAACACCTTTGCCAACGCCAATGACACGCTGGCCGCGATCAACCGCGCGCTGGAGGTGGGCGAGCGCACGCTGGCTGCCGCCGAAGGCGCCTTTGCTGGGGCCGACCGCGTGATCAACGACGAACTGGACGGCGTGATTTCGGACCTGCGCCGCGCGATGCAAAGCCTCGATGGTGCCATCGCGCAGGTGTCGGACGATATCCCCGCCGTCACCGCCGGCCTGCGCGAAGCGACCGAAATGGCCAACGAGGCCTTTCAGGAACTGGGCGCGGTGATTGCCGCCTCGGGGCCCGCGGTGCGCGATTTTGCCACCCAGGCGCTGCCGCAATATACCCAGGTCGGGCGCGAGACCCGCGCCCTGATTTCCAGTCTGGAGCGTCTCTTGCGCCAGATCGAACGCGACCCCGCCCGGTTTTTCCTCGGGCGCCAGACACCGGAGTTTCGCCGATGACTGCTTTGACCCGCCCTCTGAACCGCCGCGCCGCGCTTGCCCTTTCGGGCGCCTTCGTGCTCTCGGGCTGCGGGGGGCTTCTGGGGCTGGGCGAGGCGACGCGCCCGCTCGATGCCTACGAGTTGCGCGTGCCCGGCGATATCGGGCAGGCGTCGCGCAGTGTGGCGCGGTCGCTGGTGATCGAAACGCCGGAAAGCACCGGGGCGCTGGCTACCGACCGGATCCTGATCCGCCCGACGCCGCTGCAGGCGGCCTATCTGCCGCGCGCGCGCTGGATCGACGAGGCGCCGGCGATGGTGCGCGGGCTGATGGTGCGCGCGTTCGAGGATACGAACGCGCTGCGCCATGTGGGCCGCCGCGCGCTGCCGGGGGGAATGAGCGATTTCACGCTGGTCACCGATCTGACCGATTTTCAGGCCGAGTTGCGCGCCGATGACACGGTGCAAGTCAGGGTACGGCTGACCGCGCGCCTGGTGCGCGACGATGACGGGCAGGTGCTGGCCACCCGCACGTTCCAGGCGCTGGCGCCCGCCGCCTCGGATGATGTGCTCGAGATCGCCGAGGCCTTCAACAGCGCCATGGCCGATGTGTTGCGCGACCTGACACCCTGGGCGCTGGGCCGGATCGGCGTGCGATTGACGCCTGGCGCCTGATCCCGGCGGCCTGCGCGCGGGCCTGATCCTTACGGCCCGTTCTTCCAGATGCTCCCGCACCCGCAGGAAGCGCGCATGGGAGGGACAGGCGCCCGCGCGCGGGCGGGGCCGATCGGGCCTCCCTGCGACCAGCCCTCGCGCAGGCGTGAACGCCGGTGCGACGGAAAGCCGGGTCGTCGGCGTGATCCTTTCGCGCGGGTGCCGAGGGGGTGCCCGGACGCAAGCAGGAGAAGATCATGAGCAACCGTTTCCGTTCCGCATCGGGCGTTCTGGCCCTTGGCGCGCTGGCCCTCGTCCTGGTGACGGCGCCGGTCGACGCCCGCAGCCATGGCATCATGCAGGGCGCGGATTGGCCCGCCTTCGACAGCCTTGAGGGTGTCGAGGATGGCGCGCTGGATCGCGCGGCGTTCCGCGCCCTTGTCGAAGCCCGGATCGCCGAACGCGCCGCCGAACGCGCCGAAGCGCGTCAGGACATGCGCGCTGCGCGGCAGGGGGCCCGGCTGGATGCGCTGGTGGATCACCTGATGGAAGGGGCCAGCGATGGCACACTGGACGCCGACGCCCTGCGCGCCGGGCTGGAGGACTGGATGGAAACGCAGCGTGCCGCACGTGACGCGCGCCGGGCCGGGATGGATGCGCGCAGCGTGCGCGGTCACTGGCCGCGCGCCGGGGGGCGAATGATGCAGCCCCGCGGTTCCGGCGCAGCAATGCCCGAGCGCGCGCTGTC
>SKMI01000093.1 GCA_007121115.1 Paracoccaceae bacterium
CAACCTGAAGTTCAACGTCGAACTGATCGCCCCCATCGCCATGGAGGAAAAGCTCCGCTTCGCCATCCGCGAAGGCGGCCGCACCGTCGGCGCGGGCGTCGTGTCGAAGATCATCGAGTAATCGAAACCCCGATTGCCGGGTCAGGGCGGGCCACCCGCCCGCCCTGGCGGCAGCGAAGGACAGGACAATGCAAGGTCAGAATATCCGCATCCGGCTGAAGGCCTTCGATTACCGCGTGCTGGACGCCAGCACGCAGGAGATCGTGAACACGGCCAAGCGCACGGGTGCCCAGGTACGCGGGCCGATCCCGCTGCCGAACAAGATCGAACGGTTCACCGTGCTGCGTGGACCCCATATCGACAAGAAGAGCCGCGACCAGTGGGAAATTCGCACCCACAAGCGGCTGCTGGATATCGTCGATCCCACGCCGCAGACGGTGGACGCGCTGATGAAGCTCGACCTCGCCGCCGGGGTGGATGTCGAGATCAAGGTTTGAGGAGCCGAACAGATGCGCTCTGGAGTTATCGCGAAGAAGCTGGGCATGACCCGGCTGTTCATGGAAGACGGACGGCAGGTGCCGGTCACCGTCCTGCAACTGGACGGGTTGCAGGTGGTTTCCACCCGCACCGCTGAAAAGGACGGCTACACCGCCGTGCAACTGGGTGCGGGCAGCGCCAAGGCCAAGCGGGTAGCCGCGCCGATGCGGGGACATTTCGCCAAGGCCAATGTCGCGCCCAAGCGCAAGCTGGCCGAATTCCGCGTCAGCCCGGAAAACCTGATCGACGTGGGCGAGGAAATCACCGCCGACCACTACTTCGAAGGTCAGTTCGTCGATGTGGTCGGCACCTCGATCGGTAAGGGCTTTGCCGGGGCCATGAAGCGGCACAACTTCCGCGGCCTGGAAGCCACGCATGGTGTGTCGATCAGCCACCGCTCGCACGGGTCCACCGGCCAGTGCCAGGACCCGGGCAAGGTGTTCAAGGGCAAGCGCATGGCGGGCCACATGGGCGCTGCGCGCATCACCACGCAGAACCTGCAGGTGGTCCGCACCGACAGCGACCGTGGCCTGATCATGATCAAGGGCGCCGTGCCGGGCTCCAAGGGCGGCTGGGTCACCATCAAGGACGCGGTCAAGAAGCCCTTCCCCGAGAGTGCGATCCTGCCCGCAGCCCTGAAATCCGCCGCCGAGGCCGCCCGCAAGGCTGCCGAGGAAGCCGCCGCCGAGGCCGCTGCCGAGGAAGAGTCCGCGCGTCAGGCTCAGCTCGAGGCCGAGGCCGCCGAGCAGGAGGCCGCGCTGAAAGAGGCCGAGGCCGAGATCGAGGCCGACAAGAAGGAAGACGAGTGACATGAAACACGACGTCATCACTCTGGATGCGGCGCCCGCGGGCGAGGTCGAATTGAACGAGGCCATCTTCGGCCTCGAGCCGCGCGCCGACATCCTGCACCGCGTGGTGCGCTGGCAGCGGGCACGCGCGCAGGCCGGCACCCACAAGGTCAAGACCCGTTCGGAAACCAGCTACTCCGGCAAGAAGATCTATCGCCAGAAGGGCACCGGCGGCGCACGCCACGGCGACCGGAACGCGCCGATCTTCCGCAAGGGCGGGATCTACAAGGGCCCCGTGCCGCGCAGCCACGCCCATGACCTGCCCAAGAAGGTCCGCGCGCTGGGCCTGAAGCACGCGCTCTCGGCCAAGGCCGGGAGCGGCAAGCTGGTGGTGCTGGACAGCGCCGAAATGGCCGAGGCCAAGACCGCGCAGCTGGCCAAGGCCGCCAAGGCCCTGGGCTGGCGCAAGGTGCTGGTCATCGACGGCGCGGACGTGAACGAGAACTTCGCCCGCGCCGCGCGCAACATCGAGGGGCTGGACGTGCTGCCCTCGGTCGGCGCGAACGTCTACGACATCCTGCGCCGTGACACGCTGGTGATCACGCGCGCCGGTCTGGAAGCGCTGGAGGCGCGGCTGGCATGAGCACCAAGGCAGAGCATTACGACGTGATCCGCAAGCCGGTGATCACCGAGAAGGCGACCATGGCCTCCGAGGCCAATGGCGTGGTCTTCGAGGTGGCGATCGACGCGACCAAGCCGAAGATCAAGGAGGCGGTCGAGGCGCTGTTCGGGGTCAAGGTGAAGGCGGTGAACACGCTGGTCACCAAGGGCAAGGCCAAGCGCTTCCGCGGCATTGCCGGGCGGCGCAAGGACGTCAAGAAAGCCTATGTCACGCTGGAAGAGGGCAATGCCATCGACGTGACCACGGGCCTGTGACGCCAGCCGGCGCACCGTGAGGGATTGGAGCGGGGCGGAAGGGAAACCTTCCGCCCCGTTTCGTTGCCAGCCCGTTTCGTTTCCAGGCAGATCGGACGGTTAAGGAGCAAGGTTCCGCCTGGCCGCTGAAAGCGCCCTCGGGCGGCGCCCCGCCGACCCGCACGCGCCCCGAGGGCGCTGCCTGCGCTGCTGCGGAGGCGGGGAATTATCTGCGAAGCGGCGGCGACAAACCCGCCTTCCGCCGGAAAAAAAGCCCCGCCGAAACCGGCGGGGCAAGTGGTGCCCGGGAGGGGTGGTCCCGGACACGGCGGTAACTGGGGCGATCCGTCCTGGGTGAGAGGTGCGCCCGTCTTATCCTGTCTGTCTCATCGATTCCGCTCCAGTTCAGCCCGCAGTTGCTGGCGCAGAAGGTCGATGGGGATCAGCTTGCCCTCGCGCTTGAACTGCCAGTAGGTCCAGCCGTTGCACGAGGGCGCGCCTTCGAGTGCCGCGCCGACCTGATGGATGGAGCCGCGATGCTCGGCGCTGACCAGCGAGCCGTCGACCCGCACCTTCGCCGCCTGCCCGCGCGGGTTGACCAGCACTTCGCCCGGGCGCAGAAGCCCGCGTTCGACCAGTTGGCCAAAGGGGATGCGCGGGGCGGCGCGCTTGGACTCGGTTGTCTCCAGCGCCTGCGCGGGCAGCGGGCGAACGCGGGCCAGCCGCGCCTCGGCGGCCGCGCGGTAGCTTTCCTCGCGCTCGATCCCGATGAACCGCCGCCCCAGCATCCGCGCCACCGCGCCGGTGGTGCCGGTGCCGAAGAACGGGTCCAGAACCACGTCGCCGGGGTTGGTGGTGCCCACCAGAACGCGGTGCAGCAACGCCTCGGGCTTCTGGGTGGGGTGCGCCTTGACGCCGGTGGCATCCTTCAGCCGTTCATGCCCGGTGCAGATCGGCAGCACCCAATCGCTGCGCATCTGCACGCCTTCGTTCAGCGCCTTCAGCGCCTCGTAGTTGAAGGTATAGCGCGCGCCTTCGGAGCGCGAGGCCCAGATCAGCGTCTCATGCGCGTTGGTCAGCCGCTTGCCGCGAAAGTTGGGCATCGGGTTGGACTTGCGCCAGACGACATCGTTCAGCACCCAGAACCCCGCATCCTGCAACGCCGCACCGACGCGGAAGATGTTGTGATAGGATCCGATCACCCAGATCGCGCCGTTGGGCTTCAGCACCCGGCGCGCCTGCGCCAGCCAGTCGCGGGTGAAGCGGTCATAGGCCTCGAAACTGCCGAACCGGTCCCAGGCGTCATCGACGGCATCCACGCGACTGTTGTCCGGGCGGTGCAGGTCGCCGCGCAGTTGCAGGTTATAGGGCGGATCGGCGAAGACAAGGTCCACGCAGCCTGCTGGCAGGGCGCGCATCGACTCGATGCAATCGCCCCGCAATATCTGATCCAGGGGCAGCGCAGGGGCGCCCGTTGGCTGTGCCTTGACCGTCATCTCTGCCTCGTTCCGACCGCCTGTTCCGGCGTGCCTTGTTGTTGACGGCAAGAATGAGTCAAAGCTGATTCGGGGTCAATTTCTTTTTGAATCAGGATGTTATTTAAATTTCTTTACACAAGATATTGCGGATCGGCTTGAATGAACGTCTATGAACGGGGGTCACACCCAGCGCCGCTATGGCATTTATGTGACGCTTCGTCGGATAGCCCGCGTTCGCGGCCCAGTCGTAACCGGGGTATTGGCGGTCCAGATCTGCCATTATGCGGTCGCGGGTGACCTTGGCAACGATGGAGGCGGCGGCGATGGACAGGCAGCGCGCATCCCCCTTCACCACCGTTTCCGCCGGACAGGGCAGCCCGGGGGGCAAACGATTGCCGTCGATCAGCGCGGCCTCGGGCGGGGTGCGCAGCCCTTCGACCGCGCGGCGCATGGCCAGCAGACTGGCGTGCAGGATGTTCAGCGTGTCGATCTCGGCCACGCTGGCATGGGCCACCGAGACCTCGGCGCAGGCCATGATCGCGTCATGCAGCGCCACCCGCTGCGCCGCACCCAGCGCTTTGGAGTCGCGCAGGCCCGGGGGAATGCGCGCAGGATCCAGCACCACCGCCGCCGCGGTCACGGGCCCGCAGAGCGGGCCGCGCCCGACCTCGTCAACCCCCGCGACGCGCAGCCGCCCGGCGGCACGATGCGCGGCTTCAAGGGTGAAATCGGGGTCCGTCATGGGACCAGATGCCCCGACACCCCGGCCCGAGACAAGCGAAAAAAGGCGGGAGGCTTGCGCCCCCCGCCCGCCGCGCAAGATGCGGCATCGGTTACTCGTTACACACACATCCCCGCCCGACACTCGGGACCGACAGCACCATGAACGCGGCGGCGGGGAATTCGGTTCTAACGCTCAGTGCCTGCGACTGGCGCGATACCCGGCATCATGCAGGCAGCGGGCGTTATAGATGGTCAGATGGCCGCCCCGCTCCTGCCGTGCACGCAGGGCGCAGCTTTCGGGCAGGCTGCGCAGGCCCGAGCGTGAAAGGCAGGCGCCGTCATAGCCGCGCATCCGGTCGCCCCGGTGGCGGTAGGTGATTTCGCATTGCGCGGGTAGCACGGCGCGGTGCGGGCGCGACGGACGGTGCCGCCGATCCTCCTGCCAGTGCCGGGCCTCGGGTCGGAACCCAGCGTTCAGCAGGCACTGCTCGCGGTAGATATGGCGCTGGCCGCGATTGGTGGGGATGGTCTCGGCGCAGCGTCCGGGCAGCCGGGTCACGCCGGCCTGGCGCAGGCAGCGGGCGTTGTAGACATCGACATGGCGGCCCCGCACGCGCAGGGTCTCAAGGCAGTGGCCCGGCAGGACGTTGCCGGTATAGCGCCGCCCGGTGTCGCGGGGACGGCTTTCGCGGGGACGGTCGGTGAAGCTGTGAACGATCACCGCCACCGCCGCCGCGCCCAGCAGGAAGCGGATCAATTCGTCATCCGAGGCCCGCGCCTGCGTGGGCGCTGTGGTCACCGAGGCGAGCGCAAGAACCGCAGCCGCGCCGAACGCCTTCAGTCGTATTGCAATGGACATGGTCGGTCTCTCCATCAGCTGTTTGCGCGGCGCAGTGGCTGCGCCCCGTGAGGCCCCGGCACCAGTCTCAGGCACCAGTCTCAGCGACCTGCGGCAGCGCGCCTCGTGTATGGCTTCACCCTGCGCCCGCCCCTGCCTGTCAGGCAATATCGGCGCGTGGTTATCGGATAACAGCGGCGCCCGGGTCACGCCCCGGCGCCATGACCCGCGCAGGCGCGCGTGTGATATTGCATGACAGTCGCCCCCGCCGCATGTTGGCGGCATGAAACGCATCCTTCGCCCCGTCGCGCTTGCCGCGCTCGCGCTTACCCTCGCCGCCGCGGCGGCGGCGCAGTGCTTCGCCGATTACAAGGCCAAGCAGGACAACCCGCTGCGGCTGCAATACGGGATCGTTGAACTGCCGCCTGCCGCCTGCGACGACCGGACGGCAGCGGCGCGCCATGTCGAGGACGTGCTGGCGCGCCACGGCTGGACCTTGCTGCAAATCGAGTCCACCTTCGGACCCGAGGGTTTCGAACAACGGAGGGCGCGTGCAGGAGAAATCCATCTCCGCAACTGAACTGTCGCGCACCGGCAGCCGCGCGGTCGTCTGGGGGATGGCCGCGATCGTCGCGATCCTGCTGGTGGCGGCGGTGCTGCTGTTCTTCAACCTGCCCGATGCCGGGGCCTTCAACGCGCGCGTTGAACGGATCTTCGTCGAACAGGACCTGACCACGCAAGCCGAGATCAAGCTGCTGGAGATCCTGGCGCTCTCGGGCACTGCCTTTGCCGAGACGCTGACCTCGTACCGGGTGGTGATCTTCGTACTGCTGGTCTTTGCCACAGCGTTGCTGATCACCTCGCTGGTGCTGGTGACCATGCTGATCGTGCTCAACCGCCGCATGGCGCAGGTGGAAAAGGCGGGGATCCAGGTCTCGTCGCTGGTCATCAGCCGCGACACGCGCACGGTGGCGATCAATGACATGGAATTCCGGCTGACCGAGGCCGCCATCGAAACCCTCGCCGTGCTGGCCGAGGCGCGGATGGACGGCGATATCCTGACCGGGGCACAGATCGAGGCGGTGATCTCGGGGCGCGATGCGAGCGATTGCGACGAGGCCTCGGGTGCCACGCGGATCAAACGGCTGCGCGATACGCTGGGCAATCAACTGGTGGCCGAGGTGCTGATCCGCAACATCACCCGGCAGGGCTATGTGCTGGCCATCGACAAGGGCGTCATCCGGATGCTGTGAGCGCCGCCGGGGCATGCGCGGCGTGGCCTGCGCGCACCTGCGCCTCGCAAGCCTTGGCCAGCGCCTTGCGGTCGGCGAAATCCGCCACGGTCAGCGGGGGGTGAAACACCACCTCCACCCGCCCGCCGCGCCATCTGCCCAGCACGGCCAGAAAATGCGGGCCGAAGTCCATGCTCCCCCACCAACCATAGCAGCGCGGGTCCGCCCCCGGCGGCGCGTGATAGATCACGCTGACCGGCTGGATACGCAGCACCTCGGCCAGCCCCCCGGTCAGGAAGGCCGCGAACAGCGTGCTCTTGAACGCCAGCACCTGCTGGCCGTCGGTGCTGGTCCCTTCGGGGAAGAACAGCAGCCGGTGCCCGGCGCGCAGGCGGGCCTCGAACAGCAGCTTCTGTCGCGCCGCATCGCGGCCGCGGCGGCGGATGAACACGGTCCCGGTGGCACGCGCCAGCCAGCCGATGACGGGCCAGCCCGCCACCTCGTCCTTGGAGACGAAATAGACCCGCTCGGCAGCGTTCAGCGCGAAGATGTCCAGCCAGGAGGTGTGATTCGCCACCAGTGCGCCGCGCTGGCGCATGGGCGCGCCGTGGACCACCATCCGCAGCCCCATCACCCACAGCGTGATCCGGCAGACCGTTTGCGTGATATGGGGCGTGACGGGGCGGCGCAGCCCGCAGAGCGGCCGTTCGATCAGGCGCAGCGACAGCAGAAGCGCCAACCCGCCGAAGATCACCACCGCCAACACCACCAGCCGGGATACCGCCCAAAGCCATGCTCGCCCGCGCAGATCCGACGCCGGGGGCGGCACGGGCGAATCCCAGCTTTCCAACCTCTAGCGCCCCGGTGCGGCGCGCGTGTGAAACGCGCGGCGGCGGTTCGGCATGGCGGCGGTGTCCAGCATCAGGAACACATCCGTGGTCCGGAACCGGTGATCCACGAAGGCACCGTCGCCGACAAATCCCCCCAGCCGCAGATAGGCGCGGATAAGCGCGGGGGTGGCGGCCATGGCTCGGGCGCGGTCGGCCGGGGTGACGGGTATCAGATCCATGGGCTGGTGCACCTGCGGCAAGGTCCGCACCCGCACCGGCTCAGGCGCCAGGTGGTGACGATGCAGCCACGACAGCGGCAGGGCAAGCGCATCCACATCGGTACCGGGAAAGGACGCCACGCCGAACAGAAGCTCAATGTCATGGGCGCGCACGTAATCCGCAACCGCGTTCCACAGGTGCAGCATGGCGACACTGCCGCGATACCCCGGGTGGATGCAGGACCGCCCCAGTTCCAGCAGCCGCCGCCCCGAACGCAGAAGCGGTGTCAGATCGTATTCGGTCGCCGAATAGAACCCGCCCGCCGCCTTGGCGCGCGTGCCGGGCATCAGCCGATAGACCCCCACCACATGCTCCAGCCGCGCGGGATCGCGCGCCGGGTCGATCAGCAGCAGATGGTCATAGAACGGGTCGAAGCGGTCCGCCTCGAGCCGCGCGGCATGGTCCACCATGTCGCCGTCGCCGCCCATTTCCGCGACAAAGACATCATAGCGCAACCGCTGCGCCGCGCGCAGGTCGGCCTCGGACCGGGCCAGACGCGTTTGCAGCAATGGCCGGCCCGTCACGCTCGGCGCAGGGTGTGGGACGGACTTGATCCGGTCATCAACGGCGGCGGACGGCATGAAGTACCCTGACATCGGACGATACACGCGTTTCAAGACAACCAGCGGGTTGACTCATCTCTCGGTTGCATTTCTCATGAACACTCGCTTTTGTCATGAGTCTGGCGCGGGAATCAACGAAACTACCGCAGCGTCAATGGTCAATTTACCTTCATGCTCGAAATTAACGGTGATGAGAGTGCCGACACGCGATTGCACCTGCCCCTGCCCCCAAT
This sequence comes from Paracoccaceae bacterium, assembly GCA_007121115.1. Taxonomy (GTDB): domain Bacteria; phylum Pseudomonadota; class Alphaproteobacteria; order Rhodobacterales; family Rhodobacteraceae; genus Rhabdonatronobacter. The sequence continues at coordinate 8,417 of SKMI01000093.1, forward strand.
CCGGCCTTGCCGGATTCTCAACGATCATGCCGGGCTCCAGCAGGCTGGGCGGAAAACTCATGCCGCCCCCCGACCTGAAACAGAGGCAACGCCCATGAACGCCAGAGCCAACGCTGCCATGCAGCGCTCCGACAACGCCGGTCCGGGCACCGACATCGCCGCGCAGGTGGTGTCGCGCATCTGCCATGATCTGATCAGCCCGGTGGGCGCCATTGGTAACGGAGTCGAATTGCTGGCGCTTTCGGGCAAGGGCGAAGGCCCGGAACTGGATCTGATCGCGGAAAGCGTGGCCCGCGCGCAGGCGCGGATACGGTTCTTTCGCATCGCCTTCGGGGAATTCAGCGCCGACCGCCGGATCAACCCGGCCGAGTTGCGGTCGATCGTCGATGCACTGTTCCTGGGCACACGGATCGTCATGGACTGGAGGATGACCGCGGACCTGTCGCGGCGCGAAGCCAAGCTGTGCTTCCTGCTGTTGTTGTGCCAGGAAAGCGCGCTGCCGCGCGGGGGCACCATCAGTGCCGAGACGATGCAGGACGGCGGCTGGGTCTTGCGGGCATCGGCGGACCGGCTGAACGTCGAGCACACGCTCTGGGAGGGGCTGGTTTCGGGGCACGGCGCACCGCCCCCGCTACCCAAGGACGTACATTTTGCACTCGCCGCCCGCCATGGCGCCAGCATTGGCGCACGGGTCGCAGTGGAGGTCACCGAAAACACGATCTGCATGGTCCGTTCCGGCGCCTGATCCATCGCAGCGGACCTGCGGAGCGACGAGACGTGCATGGCAAGCCGAGTCAGCTTTCCGGCTCCTGCGTGCGCCAGTGGTCCTGCGCCTTGAGCGCCTCCATCACCTCGCGCGGCATGTAGGTCTCGTCGTGCTTGGCCAGAATCTCATGCGCCTCGAACACGCCGTTGACGAAGCGCCCGGTGCCGACCATGCCCTCGTTTTCGGAAAACAGGTCCGGCAGGATGCCGCGATAGCGCACCTCGACCGAGGCCGGGCCGTCGGTCACGCGGAAGATGATGGTGTCCGACTGGCCGCGGATGATCGAGCCTTCCTCGACCAGCCCGCCGATGCGGAACACCTCGGTTTCATGCGGCGGTTCGGCCAGCACTTCCGAGGGCGAGCGAAAGAAGTTGATCCCGTCGCGCATGGCATAGCCGATCAGCGCCGTAGACAGCGCGAGCGCCACGGCGGCGACGGCGAAAATCTGGATGCGGCGTGTTTTCTTCAGGCTTTTCATCTCACCCTCATCTTACGGGAACACCGGCGCGCCCAGCAGCCCCGTCGTCTCGTCCATCCCCAGCATCAGGTTGGCGTTCTGCACCGCCTGCCCTGACGACCCCTTGCACAGGTTGTCCAGAACCGCCACCACCAGCGCCCGGCCCGGCACGCGATCCCCGACAACGCCAATATGCACGTAATTGGACCCGCGCACATCATGGGTCGAGGGGAGTGTGCCAAAAGGAAGCACCGAAACGAAGGGCTCACGCGCATAGGCGTCCTGCAAAACCGCGTGAAGGCGCGCGGCCTCCCCGTCCAGCCAGGCCGTGGCCAGGATGCCCCGGTTCATGGGCACCAGATGCGGGGTGAACTGTATCTGCACCGGGCGTCCGGCGAGGCGCGCGAACTCCTGATCGAACTCGCCCAGATGCCGGTGGGTGCCGCCCGCGGCATAGGCGTTGCAGCCTTCGGACATTTCCGCGTGCAGCAGGTTTTCCTTGAGCGACCGCCCTGCCCCGGACACCCCGCATTTCAGGTCCAGGATGATGCGGTCAAGGTCGATCACGCCTTCGGCGATCAGGGGGTTGAGCGCGTATTGCCCGGTGGCGGCGTTGCACCCGGTCCCGGCGACCAGCCGCGCGGTGCGGATGTCGTCGCGGTAGAATTCGGTCAGGCCATAGACGGCCTGCTCCTGCAATTCCGGCGCGGCGTGCGGTTTGCCATACCATTTTTCATAGGCCGCCGGGTCGCGCAGCCGGAAATCGGCGCTCAGATCGACGATCCGCAGATCATGCGGCAACTCCCGGATGACGGCCTGCGAAGTGGCGTGCGGGAGCGCGCAGAAGGCCAGATCGATGGCGGAGAAATCCACCTCCTCGATCCGGCAGAGGTCCGGCAGGTCCAGATGGCGCAGGAAGGGGAAGACCTGCGCCATGGGCTGGCCGGCCTTGCGCTCGCCGGTGAGGGCGGTGGTTTCCAGCTGCGGATGGGTGGCGATCAGCCGGACGAGTTCGGCGCCGGTGTAGCCGGAAGCGCCCAGGATGGCGATCTTGTGGATCGGAGTCGGCATTGGGGGGTCGGTCCCTTGGTCTTACCTCGCGCGGGCGGCTGTCGGTGAATGCGCTCCGCGCGGGGGTATTTGGGGCAAGATGAAGATCAGGCGGGTTCGAACGGGACCTGTCGTCGCAGGAACTGCGTAGCCTTGCGCGAAACGTTGATCGCATCGCCCGTGGTCAGGAAGCGGCCTTCGGTGCCCGCGCCCAGCATTTCGGGGCGGCGGCGCAGGTAATCGTCCAGGCTGGCGGCGACCAGGTTCGGCTGTGAATAGACGGCGACCTGGGGGCCCAGCGCGGCGGCAAAGGCGTCCTCCATCAGCGGGTAATGGGTGCAGCCGAGCACCGCAGCCTCGGGGCGCGGCATCCGGCGCAGAAGCGCCTCGACATGCGAATGGACCAGCGCCTCGGCCAGGATCAGGTCGCCCTGTTCGATGGCATCGACCACGCCCGCGCAGGGCTGCGCCTCGACATCGACGCCGATGGCGCGGAAGGCGAGTTCGCGCTGAAAGGCGCGGCTTTGCACCGTGGCGGGGGTGGCGAAGAGGGCGACGTGTTTGACCGCAACCTCGCGCGGCGGCGAGTTGTCGCCCCATTGCCGTTCGGTCAGCGCCTCGATCAGCGGGACGAACACGCCGAGCACGCGCTTGTCCGCAGGCACCCACGTTTCCTGCATCCGGCGCAGGGCGGCAGCGCTGGCGGTGTTGCAGGCGAGGATCACCAGATCGCAGCCTTCCTCCCAGAGCCGTTCGACACCCGCGCAGGTCAGCGCAAAAATATCTTCGGCGTCCCGGGTGCCGTAAGGGGTATGCGCGTTGTCGCCCAGATAGGCGAAGGGCACATCGGGCAGCCGTTCGGTCAGCGCGCGCAGCACCGTCAGACCGCCCAGCCCGCTGTCGAAAACCCCAACCGCCATTCGCCGCAGCCCTCAGTTGCGATAGGCGGCCTCGAACTCATAGCCAAGATGGGTTGGGTCGAGCCGCTCCTCGGCCAGTTGATACGTTGCGCCGCGCAGGAAATCCAGCAGTTCTTTGGCGTTGCCGCCATGGCGGGCCACGGTTTCCGGGCCTATGGGCTGGCCGATGGCCATACGCACGGGCCGGTCGACGCGGGTGCGGAATTCGCGGATCAACAGCGCCATGCGCAAAGTGTAGTTCAGGTGGCTGGCAATCTGGAACAGCCGCGAATTGTGGCCGTCGAACCAGACCGGCACGACGGTCGCGCGCGAACGCTGGATCAGCCGCGCGCTGAACCCGCGCCAGGCGGGATCGCTCGGCCGGGTAAACGGGGTGGGCGCGGTGGAGACCGTACCGCCCGGAAAGATGCCGATGGCCCCGCCACCGGAGAGGTAGCGCAGCGCCTCGGCCCGGGTCTGCAGATTGGCGTCCAGCGCCGCGCGGGTGCCCGAAAAATCGATGGGCAGGACGCAGCCCGAAACCTGCGGGGCTTGCCGGAACACCTGATGCGCGAGGATGCGGAAATCCCGCCGGGTACCGGAAAGCAGGTATCCCATGACCAGTCCATCGAGGATGCCATAAGGGTGGTTCGACACCACCACCAGCGGGCCGACTTCGGGAATGTGTTCCAGACAACCGCGGCGCAGGTCCAGACGCAGGCCGAAGGCGTCCATCGTATCGCGCCAGAACGCGTGACCCTGTGCCGCGCCGACCTGCCGCACATCGAGCCGGCGCAGCAAGCGCTGCCGACCGGTGATGTGCTCGATCATACGGATGGCAGCGCGGGCACCGATGCTGCCGGCAGACGCGGCATAGCTGATATGGGGGGCGGTATCGCGCATCACAGGCCTCGCGCTCTGACCCCCCGCCATTAACAGCGCAAGGTGACAGGCGCTTGACAGTCGCGTGATGCGCGCATGACGGTCGCGCGCGCGGCCCGTCGTCCGCGGTCAGGCGTTGGCTTCGCGGATCTTGTCGGCGGCGTCCTTGTCGTAGCTGACGCCGTTGCTTTCAAACAGCTGGTCCAGTTCGCCGGACAGCGTCATCTCGGTGATGATATCGCAGCCGCCGACGAATTCGCCCTTGACGTAAAGCTGCGGGATGGTGGGCCAGTCCGAGTAATCCTTGATCCCCTGTCGGATGGCTTCATCGGCCAGCACGTTCACGTCGGCATATTCCACGCCCATGAAGTTCAGCACCCCGGCGACGCGGCTGGAAAACCCGCATTGCGGCATGGTCTTGGTGCCCTTCATGTAGAGCACGACGTCATTGTTGGTGACGGTCTCGCGGATCTGGTCTTCGGCGCTCATGGTCGGTCCTGTCTGTTAAGTGACACGTTCAGTCGGGGGCCTTGGTGGTCAGGGCGAGGGCGTGCAATTCCCCGTGGCTGCCGTCCATCTTGCCTTTCAGGGCGGCATAGACGGCGCGCTGCTGCTGCACGCGGTTCTGGCCGCGGAAGCTTTCGTCGATCACCTCGGCGGCGTAGTGGTTCCCGTCACCGGCCAGGTCGGTGATGGTGATCTTCGCGTCCGGAAAACCCTCGCGCAGCAAGGTTTCCAACTGTTGCGCGGTTATGGCCATGGGTGCCCCCTGTCTCTGTCGATGAAAGGTAATCCCGCGCTCAGACGGGTTCAAGCGGCGTCGATGGCGCGGGCGAAAGCGCTGCGGTAGAGCAAGGACAGCTCGGCCAGCGGCGCCTGTGCCGCGCCCAGCCGCACCGTGTCGCCGCCGAAGCGGCCGACGGTGGCGATGGGGACGCCCGCCTGCCCGGCGGCGACCATCAGCGCCTCGGCGCAGTCGAAGTCGGCGGCGACCAGGTAGCGGGCCTGATCTTCGCCGAAAAGCTGGCCGAGGTCGTCCTCATGCAGCGTGACACCCAGGCCCGCGGCCTCGGCCATCTCGAACGCGGCCAGCGCCAGCCCGCCGTCCGACAGGTCGGTGGCGGCGGCGATATAGGCGCGGTTGTCGCGCAGAAATGCGCCGTGGCGGGCCTCGGCGTCGAGGTCCACGGGCGGGGCGTCGCCGTCCTCGCGGTGAAAGACCTCGGCCAGCAGCGCCGACTGGCCCAGATGGCCGAGGGTGGCGCCGATGACCAGCGCCAGATCACCCGCGCGGGGGTGCCCGGCGATGATTGCGTCCATATTCTCGATCAGCCCCACGGCGCCGATGGTGGGCGTGGGCAGGATCGGCTGGCCGTCGGTTTCATTGTAGAGGCTCACGTTGCCGGACACGATCGGCATGTCCAGCGCGCGGCAGGCCGCGCCGATGCCGCGAATGGCGCCGACGAGCTGGCCCATGATCTCGGGCTTTTCGGGGTTGCCGAAGTTCAGGTTGTCGGTGGCCGCCAGCGGACGCGCCCCCACGGCGCAAAGGTTGCGGAACGCCTCGGCCACCGCCTGCTTGCCGCCTTCGACCGGGTTGGCGCGCACGTAGCGGGGCGTCACGTCGGCGGTGAAGGCCAGCGCCTTGTCGGTGCCGTGGACACGGACGATCCCGGCGCCAAGGCCCGGCGTGCGCACCGTGTCGCCCATGACCTGCGTATCATACTGCTCCCAGACCCAGCCCTTGTGCGCGTAGCTGGGCGCGCCGATCAGGGCGCGCAGGGCGTCGATGGCATCGACACGCGGGATATCGGCCAGTTCGGGCGGCGGAGTGGGTTCGTCCCACGGGCGGTCGTATTCGGGGGCTTCGGAGGACAGTTTGGAAAGCGGCAGGTCGGCCCTGGTCTCGTTGCCGTGCAGGATCAGGAAGCGGTCTTCGGCGATGGTCTCGCCGACGATGGCGAAATCGAGGTCCCATTTCTCGAAGATGGCGCGCGCCTCGGCCTCCTTCTCGGGCTTCAGCACCATGAGCATCCGCTCCTGGCTTTCGCTCAGCATCATCTCGTAGGCGGTCATGGCGGCCTCGCGGCAGGGCACGCGGTCGAGGTCCAGCCGGATACCCAAGCCCCCCTTGTCGCCCATTTCCACCGCCGAGCAGGTCAACCCCGCCGCGCCCATGTCCTGAATGGAGATAACGGCGCCCGAGGCCATGAGTTCCAGACAGGCCTCCAGCAGGCGCTTTTCGGTGAACGGGTCGCCCACCTGCACCGTGGGGCGCTTTTC
>SKMI01000237.1 GCA_007121115.1 Paracoccaceae bacterium
ATGGCGCAGGCCAGCGCCAGCGCCAGCCCGAGCGCAACCGACCGGCACGCGCCTGGCAAGCGCGCCTGCAGCCGCGCCGCGTGGCGCTGCGGGGTGCGGGCTCCCGCGGGCGGGGCTTTGTGCCCTGCGGCGCGGTGCTGTTCAACCTCCCGCACACGGGCCGATAGGGGTTTGCCCGCCCATTTCGCAGGCCCGACTGGCTTCGGCTCCGGGCTGCCTGCGGGTACGGAGTCGCCGGGACGGGGGCGCACCACGCGCTTTTGGCGCAACGCGCTATCGCGCGCGCCGAGGCGCGCCGCCCGGCGCCCTGAAACGCCGCAGCCGGAAGGCGGAGCGAAGCTGCGGTTTTCCGGGCCAACGCTGTTTGTTGTGCTGGCCTCCATTGCCACGCGCCGATGAATGCCATCCTCAGGGATGCCAGAACCGGCAATGGTCCGCCGTTCCCGCGCCACCGTCGCTGTGCCCAGCCCCGACATGACGGCCTAGAGCCCGTCCCGCATGTCGATGACTTCGGTCAGGCGCACCCCCAGCAGGCCCGCGCGCGCGCCGTCGAGTTCCTCGAGCACCCCGCGCGCGATCAGCCGCTCCCCCACCAGCAGGTCCACCGGATCACTGACCCGCCGGTCCAGCGGCAGGACCGCGTCGCGTTGGAGGTGCAGCAGTTCGCGTATCGTCGGCCGGCTGCGCCCGACCGAGATCACGATCTCGATCGGCACCCGCCCCAGCGCGCCGCTGCCGGTCGCGCCGCCCGGGTCATGCTGGCCGGTGGCGGTTGCACCCACTCCCGAGGGGCCGCTAGCCGGGTGCGGGGCGGCGGCGGGGTCCGGGTCTGTGGCGGTTTCGGTGCGCGGTGTGGGGTCATCCATGGGCTTTCCTTTCGATCACGGTCGCGGCAGGCAGGGTGGAGAGGTAATCGGCCACCGCCTGCTGCGCGGCGCGCACGGCGGCATCGATGTCGATCCGGGTCGCGGCCGGGTCCAGCCGCGCGATGACCTGGCCATCGGCAAGGCTGGGTTCCTCGATCAGGCGCAGGTCCAGATCCGGCATCGCCTCGGTCAGCGGCGCAATAGCGCTGCAGGTGGCGGCGTTCGCGCGTACCTCGATGGGGTTTTCCATCGTGTCGGCAGCCACCGCGGCGACAGCCTCGGCGAGGGTTGCGCCCAGGGTGGCCTGCGCCGTTTCCGGCAGCACGGTTCCGGCCATGCTGCGCACCAGCGGCAGCAGGGCGGCGAGCGCATGCGCCCGGGCCTCTGCGTGGGTGAAGTGGAGGGTGCGCAGGGCCTCTTCGGCGGCGGCGCGGCGCTCTGTCTCGGTGGCATCAGCCTCCGAGACCGCGTCCTGCCAGCCCGCTGCGTAGCCTTCGTCATAGGCCGCAAGCCGGGTCCGCTCCAGTTCCGCCGCGTCAAGGAAAGCGACGCCGTCCTGTGCGACCGATGTGTCGAAGACTTGCAGTTTCAGGGAAGAGGCCATCAGCGTGTCCTTCCGGTTTCCTGCATCCAGTGGCGCAGGATCTCCACGCTTTCCTGTTCGCGCTCGGCAATCATGCGGCGCAGGCGGGCAACGGGGTCGGCGTCCTCACCGGCGTCCTCACTGGCGGCCGTGTCACCGCGCGCCGTGCCTGCGGCGCCCGCCTGCGCCGATCCGCTGCGCGGACGCGCGGGCGCGGCCTCGATCTCGCCGGTCAGCGCGTCCTCGGGCGCTTCGGAGCCGCGTTGCACCCGCTCGCCGGGCGCGCCAAGGGCGAGTTGCCCGGGCGTTGCCGCACCAGTGGCAAGCTGGGCCAGCGGCGTCGCGTCGTTGCGCCGGGCCGCTGTCAGGATCGGGCGCAGCACGAACAGTGCCAGCACCATGGCCAGAAGCGTGAGCGCGGCCAGTGCGGCCAGTGTCCGGGGCTCGGGCAGACCCGGCCACGGCCCCGGGGCCAGCGCTTCGGTGCCGGGCTCGGTGATCGGTTCGAACCGCAGCGACTGCACGGTGATCACGTCGCCGCGCGCCTCGTCATGACCCACCGCCGAGGCCACCAGCAGGCGCAACGCCTCCAGTTCCTCGGCCGAACGCGCGCGCCATTCGGGGGCGTCATCACCTGTAGGCGCATGGTGCCCGTCCACCAGCACCGCAACGGTCTGGCGCCGGATCGCGCCGGGGGCGCGGTGGATCTCGCGCTGCGATTCGGAGACCTCGAAATTCGTCCGTTCGCGGGTTTCAGTCTCGCGGCTTTCGCTGGTGCCGTTGTCCGCTCCGGCATCGCCTTCGGGCAGGTTCGAGGCCACGGTCACCCCCTGCGCACCGCTTTCATTGGCGCTGCGGATGCGTTCCTCGGCCTCGGTGCTGATGGCGACGCGCGTCTCGGGGTCGATGCGCCGCTCGACGATGGTTTCGGTGTCGGTCACCAGGTCGATGCTGACCTCGACCACGGCGCGGCCGGGGCCCAGATGCGCCTCCAGCAGCCGCTCGGCATTGCGACGCAGCGTGCTCGCGCGGTCCTGCATGGCGTCCGGGGCGTCGGCGTCCGTGCCCGCCACCAGCCCCGATTCCGCGTCGATGACCGACACCGCATCGACCTCCAGCCCCGGCACGGCCGAGGCGATCAGGAACCGCATCGCCTGCGCCTGTCGCGCCGAAACGCTGCCCGTGGCCGAGGTGACCGTGACGGCGGCGCGCGGAGCGGTCTCGCGCCGGAACGGGCTGGTACTGGCCTGGGCGATGTGGACGCGCGCGGCACGGATGCCGGGACTGGCCGCGATGGTGCGGGCCAGTTCCCCTTCGCGCGCACGCAGGTAAGCGGCGTCGAACATCTGCGAGGTGGTGCCGAAGCCCGACAGCGAATCCAGCAGCTCGTACCCCGCGGCGCCGTTCGCCGGCAGGCTGCTGCCGGCCAGGTGCATCCGCGTCTCATCGCGCTCCTGCCGGGACACAAAGATCGAATCGCCCTCCACCCGGTAGCGGATGCCGCGCTGTTCCAGCGCCTGGATCACATCGCCCGCCGCCACCGGATCCAGCCCGGCATAGAGGAGCGCCATGTTCGGGCTGGTCGCAATCCGTCCCAGCCCCAGAACGGCCAGAAACACGCCCAGCGTGGCCACCGCCACGATGATCTGGCGCTGCACCGGCAGTCCGAACCAGAAGTCGCCCAGCTTCTGCACGCCGTTTCCCCCGTTCCTCGGGCTTCTGCCCTGTTCGGCCTCCGTTCTGCAGGGTGACGCTTAAGATTCGGTTAGTGAGATTGTGCGATTCCGGTCGGGCAGAAGGCGGCCAGGGGACGGACCATGAGCGATGCAGCGCAACCAGCGGACAGTGTCCCGAAGCGCCGGTCGGGTTTGCGCGGCATGCTGGTCGCGCTGGTGCTGGCGGCGATTCTGGGCGGGGGGGCATTCTATGCGGCGTGGTCCGGGCTGGTGACCCTGCCGCAGTCCGACCCGCGTGGTGCGGCGGCGCAGGAAACGCGTGTCGCCTATGTGCCGCTGCGCGATATCGTGGTTACCGTGGGGCCGCCGGGCCAGGGCGCCCATCTGCTGTTTTCCGCCGATATCGAGGTCCGGCCCGAGGCGCGGTCCGCCGTCGCCGCCATGACCCCGCGGTTCATCGACGTGCTGAACGGGTATCTTCGCGCGCTGGAGCCCGAGGAGATTGCCGCCCCGGCGGCGCTGGTGCGTTTGCGCGCGCAGATGCTGCGGCGGCTGCAGCTTGTCGCGGGCGAGGGCATGATCCGCGACCTTCTCATCATCGAATTCGTACTGCGCTGAGGTGCCTGTCATGACCATCCTGCTCGACCTCTTGCTCGGCTTTGCGGCGCTGAGCGCTGCCGTCTACTGCCTGATCCTGTCGCGGCGGCTGCGCGCGCTGACCCGGATCGACGGCTCCCTGGGCGGCGCGGTTGCCGTGCTCTCGGCGCAGGTCGACGCGCTGACCGAAGCTCTGGACACGGCGCGCGATGCCAGCGATTCGCTGCGCAGCGACCTGCGCGGCCAGACCGCCGAGGCGTCATCGGCGGCGCGGCGGCTGGAACTCCTGCTGGCCAGTCTGCACGATCTGCCGGGGCTGCAGGACGGCGCCCATCCACACCCCGCTGCGACCGCTGACGCCCTTCCAAGCGCCAGCGTGCCTGAGCGGACGCACGGCGCAGCGCCCGCCGGCAGGGGGCCTGCCAGAGCGCCCCGGTCCGGGTCGGGCACGGTCGGCCCTACGGATGCCCGTGGCGCGGCGTTTGCCGACCGCGCGGCGGGCGCGGGCATGGACCCGGACGCGGTGTTGCGTGGCGAGTCCGGCAGTGGGCGAACCCGCGCAGGTGGCGCAGGCGGCGCG
>SKMI01000015.1 GCA_007121115.1 Paracoccaceae bacterium
GGCTGGAGGCGGTGGAACTCGCCGTCGCCGACGACCCCCTGGCCAGGCAGGCCGCGGTGGACGCGGCGGTCGAGGACGCGACCAAGGCCAAGGGTCGGAGCACAGCGGGAAGGCCGGGGCAAAGGGGTGGCGTGAAGCGGCGGGGGAAGCGGTGAAGCGGGACAATGATCTGATACGCGCGCTCTTATTGGAAATGAAAGCAAAGGGCGATTTCCGCTTCGATCCTATCGAAGGTACCCCTGAAGAAGACATCGACAAGAGGATGTATCATCTGAAGCTTCTGGGTGACGCGGGCTATGTCGCGCCAGTCGGGAAATATAGTTACCGCCTGACCAACCATGCTCATGATTTCATTGAGGCAATGCGCGACGAGGGAATTTGGAACAGGACCAAGGACGCTGTCGCGCAGTCGGGAGGGAATGCGACTCTCGACATCATCAAGCAAATTGCTGTCGGCTTCCTCAAGAAGCAGATCAGGGACAGGACCGGCGTAGACCTTTAGGCGAAGTCACCGGCAGACCGCACCACCTCAACAGACGTCCCGCCCGGCGGTAACGCCGGGCGGCGCCTGCCATTCCGGGGGCTTGCGCCGCCCCACAGGGGCGACGGTCCCCCTCCATCCCGGCAGGCGCTTCAAACGTCGCAACCCATGACCCGTGGTGAATTGTTCTAGCGCCATTCCAGCCGCCCCGTCACGCCTCAGCGCCTACCCAGGCAGGCGCACCCCACTTTCTGTCCTTTAGCCAGGTGATGTAGGGGGCACTCTGCCTCACGAGGCGGCGTTGAGCGTGCGGCGGAGCCGACCGGCCGCGCTACGTCGGGCCATTTTCATCCCGGTTGCCACAACCTATACTCCCATGAAACACGCCCGCCCCACGGAGCGCTCATGTCCGACCCCGCCCGCCGCCCCGAACCCCGCGACTCCAAGGCCCGGCTCAGCCAGGACCCGCATCGGCTGCGCGAGGAGCGCGAGAACGTGCTGGAAGTGGCCATCGGCCGCGAACTCCGCGCCTTTCGCAAGCAGAAGGGCCTGACCGTCGCCGAACTGGCGGCGCAGACGGGGCTTTCCATCGGCATGCTGTCCAAGATCGAGAACGGCAACACCTCGCCCTCGCTCACCACCCTGCAGACGCTGGCCCATGCCCTGAGCGTGCCGCTCACCGCCTTCTTCCGCCGCTACGAGGAACACCGCGAGGCCGTTCACACCCGCGCGGGCGAGGGGGTGGAGATCGAGCGCGCGGGCACGCGGGCGGGCCATCAATACAACCTGCTGGGCCATATCGGGGCGAACGCCAGCGGGGTGATGGTGGAGCCCTATCTGATCACCCTGTCCTCGGCATCCGACATCTTCCCCGCCTTCCAGCATGGCGGGATCGAGACGATCTACATGCTGGAGGGCGAATTGCTCTACCGCCACAGCGACCGGCTCTACCACCTGCGCCCCGGCGATACGCTCTTCTTCGATGCCGATGCCCCGCACGGCCCCGAGGGGCTGGAGCGCCTTCCCGCGCGCTACCTGTCGATCATCGCCTACCCGCAGGGCGGTTGAGGGACGCATGCCGGGAAATCGGGCACACGCGGCGGGCAGGTTCGATACCTAAGGGAATAATTTATTCACCATGGTTGAATTATCCCGGTGATCTCGCTAGCGTCCGACAGCGAATCTTGAAGGAGTGAGGCCGATGTGCGGCATTGTCGGGCTGTTTCTGAAGGACAAGGCGTTGGAGCCGCAACTCGGCGCCATGCTGACCGAGATGCTGGTCACCATGACCGACCGCGGCCCCGACAGCGCCGGGATCGCCATCTATGGCGCGCATGACGCGGGGCAGGCCAAGCTGACGGTCCAGTCGGACCGGCCGGAGGCGGATTTCGCCACGCTGGCCGATGACCTGGGGACGGCGCTGGGTACCGAAGTGACACTGCGGCGCAAGGACACCCATGCCGTGCTGGACCTGCCCGCCGCGCAGACCACCGAGGCCCGCGCCAAGCTGGGGGACCTGCGCCCCGGCCTGCGGGTGATGAGCGATGGCGAGACCATCGAAATCTACAAGGAGGTCGGGTTGCCGAAAGACGTGGCGCAGCGTTTCGCGCTGTCATCCATGACCGGCACGCATGGCATCGGGCATACCCGCATGGCCACCGAGTCTGCTGTGACAACAGATGGCGCGCACCCTTTCTCCACCGGGGCGGATCAGTGCCTGGTCCACAACGGCTCGCTTTCAAACCACAACAACTGGCGGCGGCGATTGAAGCGCGAGGGGCTGCGGATCGAAAGTGCGAACGACACCGAGGTCGGCGCGGCCTATCTGACCTGGAAGATGCAGAACGGGGCCTCGCTGGGCGATGCTCTGGAGGGGGCGCTGGACGATCTGGACGGGTTCTTCACCTTCGTGGTCGGCACGCGCGATGGCTTCGGCGTGGTGCGCGACCCCATCGCCTGCAAACCCGCCGTGATGGCCGAAACCGATCAATACGTGGCTTTCGGGTCCGAATACCGCGCGCTGGTCAACCTGCCGGGGATCGAGTCTGCCCGCGTCTGGGAGCCCGAGCCCGCCACCGTCTATTTCTGGAAGCATTGAGCCATGCAGAGCATCGACCTTGCCACCACACCCCTGCGCGAGATGAACGCCACCCTGCAGGCGCAGGCGGCGCAGACCAACGCCACGCAGTGGGAAATCCTGAACCCGCGCGGGTCACACTCCATCGCCGTGGGGCTGGACGCGCCCATCGAGGTGACGGTGCGCGGCTCCACCGGATACTACTGCGCGGGCATGAACAAGCAGGCGACGGTGCATGTCGCAGGCTCCGCCGGGCCGGGGGTGGCGGAAAACATGATGTCCGGCACGGTCATAATCGACGGCGATGCCAGCCAGTATGCGGGGGCCACAGGGCGCGGGGGGCTCTTGGTGATCCGGGGCAATGCGGCCTCGCGCTGCGGGATTTCGATGAAGGGGATCGACATCGTGGTGCAGGGCAGCATCGGGCACATGTCGGCCTTCATGGGGCAGGCGGGCAATCTGGTTGTCTGCGGCGACGCGGGCGAGGCGCTGGGCGATTCGCTCTACGAGGCGCGGCTGTTCGTGCGCGGGTCCGTGAAAAGCCTGGGCGCGGATTGCATCGAGAAGGAGATGCGGCCCGAACATCTGGAAATTCTGCGCGATCTTCTGGCACGCGCGGGGGTGGACGCGCAGCCGGAGGAATTCCGCCGTTACGGCTCGGCGCGCAAGCTCTATAACTTCGATATCGACAACGCTGCGGCTTACTGAGGGATTTGCGCCATGAACGAGCATGACAGGACCATCCCACAGACCGTGCCGATCCAGTCCGCAACCTTCTCGAACGCCGTCAACGCCGAGATCCGGCGCGCCGCGGCGACCGGCATCTATGACATTCGCGGCGGGGGCGCGAAGCGCAAGGTCCCGCATTTCGACGACCTGCTGTTCCTCGGCGCCTCGATCAGCCGCTACCCGCTGGAAGGGTATCGCGAGAAATGCGCGACCAATGTGACGCTCGGCACGCGGTTCGCGAAGAACCCCATTGAACTGGACATTCCCATCACAATCGCGGGCATGAGCTTCGGCGCGCTCTCGGCGCAGGCGAAGGAGGCGCTGGGGCGCGGGGCCTCGGCGGCAGGCACCTCAACCACCACGGGCGATGGCGGCATGACGCCCGAGGAGCGCGAGCACTCCACCAAACTCGTCTATCAATACCTGCCATCGCGCTACGGGATGAACCCCGATGACCTGCGCCGCGCCGATGCGATCGAGGTGGTGGTGGGGCAGGGGGCCAAGCCCGGCGGCGGCGGTATGCTGCTGGGCCAGAAGATCAGTGACCGCGTGGCCGAGATGCGCACCCTGCCGAAGGGGATCGACCAGCGCTCGGCCTGCCGCCACCCGGACTGGACCGGGCCGGACGATCTGGAAATCAAGATACTGGAATTGCGCGAGATCACCGGTTGGCGGGTGCCGATCTACGTCAAGGTCGGCGGCACGCGGCCCTATTACGATGTGGCGCTGGCGGTGAAGGCCGGGGCCGATGTGGTGGTGCTGGATGGGATGCAGGGCGGGACGGCGGCCACGCAGGATGTGTTCATCGAACATGTCGGCCTGCCGACGCTGGCCTGCATCCGCCCCGCCGTGCGCGCCCTGCAGGATCTGGGGATGCACCGCGAGGTGCAGCTTGTCGTCTCGGGCGGGATCCGCGGCGGGGCGGATGTCGCCAAGGCCATGGCGCTGGGGGCGGATGCGGTCTCCATCGGCACGGCTGCGATGGTCGCGCTGGGCGACAATGACCCGAA
>SKMI01000256.1 GCA_007121115.1 Paracoccaceae bacterium
CGCGCAAGCCGCAGCGCCTGAACCGCGCAACCGAGCATCAGGACACCGTAGAGAGCGAAGCCCAGGTCCATCAGCGGACCCGCGATTGTGCCGCGCAAGGTGATGTAGATCAGACCCCCGACAGCCACTGTGATTGCGGCGAGCACGATCACCCGGCCAACCATCCGGTGCAGCCAGGGATGGCGCTGGCGTACCCGACCGATCAGCTGAAACGGCACCAGCACCATCGCCGCGGCGCCAAGGATCATGTGCGAGAAGATGGCGAGGTTCGTGAACGTGCCGCCGGGCGTGTAGATATAGGTCTCCCCGGACAGGTCGATGCCGAGCCCGCGCAGGCCGAAACGGAGTGAATAGGCCGCAAAGACCAGCACGCAGAGCGCAAGCAGGACGAGGCCCGAATATCTGGCCATGGTGGCGAGGGTCTTGCGCAACTGCATCCAGCCTGTCTCCGGCATTGTTCGACCGCAACCTAACCCGAACGCGCTCTGGGCACAGCCACAGGGTGCGCCCGTGCGAACGGATCCTCACCCCACGCCCACCCCGCGCCAGACCATCCTCAGCACCCGGGCGGAGCTTTTGCACAAGGTGCCGCATGGGCCGATATGGGAGGCCTTGCCCGGATCATGGCGGGTCTGGCCTCCGAAGGCGGTGCGCAGAAAGTCGTGACGATCAACGCGACTTGTCTGTCAGAAAGCGCCTCGCACGGCCTCGAGCCTGCGGGCGAAATGGGGAGGGGCTGCTGCGCGAGACGAACGGCGACGGCTTCGCGGTGCGAACCTTCGCATGCGCAAGCCTTGCATTTGCGGCCGAAGGCGGGGGTGTCGGCGGGATAGCGCTTCCTGGGGCATGGTCTCGGACCCGGCCGGTGGTGCTGACGCGGCGCCTCTTGGCCGGGCTTGCAAGAACATCTGCCGATGGACCCACTCCGGGCGGCGCTGTCTCTGCGTGAAGCTGGCCACGACGACGACGCGGTCGCCGCTTTCATGGACAAAGCTGCCGTGAGCGATTGGCCATCTGCCGCGGACCGCGATGTGCAGGTTCGGCATCAACTGAGGGGCAGGCGGTCGACGGCGGCCTGCATCCTGCCTGCGCCTGTGCCGGTACCTGCAGCGTAACGGGGGCCGCTGTCTCTCATTCCTGCACGGCAGCGGCCAGCGTGGTGACCGGCGTTTCCGTGCTGCTCGTCACCACCGTGTAGTGCAGGCGGTCGCTGGTCCAGTAGGCCATCCGCTCGTCCTGCACCCGCGCAACCCGCAGTTCATAGTCGGGCTGCGTCGCCCGGCGCGGGGTCATCGAGACGGTGACCCGCTCGTCTTCGGGGTTGCGGTAGTAGAACACCGCGACAGGCTCTTCGTCGACCACCATCAGGCGCGCCGACTCCACCCGGTAGCCCAGCCGCTCCAGCTTCGGGCTTTCGATGCGCTGCTGCATTTCCTCGGACAGCCAGGCCAGCGCATCGGCCATCTGATCGCCACCGAACGCGGCGCGCTCATGGGCGGCGAGCGTGTAGGAATAATGCCCCGCCAGCGTCTGGCTGACAAAACCCGGATAAGCACCGTTCATCATCGACGCGCCACGATCATAGAGCGCATGGGCACCCCACCCGGCGGCGAAGATGACCGCGCTGGCCGCAACCTGCCGCAACCGTGGCCCGGTGAGGATCGCCCACCGGCGGCGGCGTTGCAGTTTCCGAGCCAGTTCGCGCTCCAGCGCCGCGATGCGCAGATTGGCGGGCTGCGTGTCGGCGGTGCGCGCCGCATCATGGATCAGGTTGTCGAAATGGCGCCACTGCGCGACCGCGTCACGGGCATAGGCATCACGCGCCAGCCGTGCCTCGACCTCGGCCGTCTTCTCGGGTGGCAAGGTGCCGTCCACATACGCCATCAGGTCGGTATCCGGGACCGGGTCCCTGTCTTCCTTGCGGGTCATTCGCCTCCCTCCTTGCGGTGCATCAGTGACAGTTTGCCGCTCGCCACGCCCTCGACGATCCGGCGCAGCGCCGCGCGTCCACGGCCCAGCCGGGACATGAAGGTGCCCAGCGGCACATCCAGCGTGCGCGCGGCCTCGGCGTAGCTCATCTCGCGCAGGGCAACGAGGATGATCGGCAGGCGCTGCGCCTCCGGCGACTGGTCCAGCGCGCCCAGCACCTGCTTCAGTTCCAGTTGCGTCTGCTGGCACTCGCGGGCCAGCGGCTCGGGCAGATCGGACGCGGCATCAGCCCGTGTCTTTGCCCGGCGCAGGTCACTGACATGGGTGTTGTGCAGGATGCGGAACAGCCACGGCCGCAGGTCGGTGCCGGGCTGGAACGTGTCCGCCTTGGCGATCGCCTTGACCAGCGTTTCCTGCACCAGATCGTCCGCCGCCACCGGGTCACGGGTCAGGACCAGCGCATAGCGGCGCAGGCTGGCGACGTGGGACTGCAGTTCGGATTTCAGACTCATGGCACCATCTGCGAAACGGGTTTCGAAGCACATACGCACGAGCCGCCGGTTTCATCCGAAAAAACCACAGCATCGGTGCTGTTTTGCGCCCGCGCCGGGATGAAACGCGCGTCTGGCGCGTTCTTGGTGCATGAACAGGAGGTTGAGATGGCGAATGATCTGATCATCCGGCCGCAGGTCCCCGCCAAGCGGCCCCGGACAAGTGTGCCCGGTCTGGTTTTCGGAACCCGCCCGCGCGTCATCGTGAAGCGCAGCGTGCTGTATCTGGCCGCGGTGCTGGTGCTGTATTTCGGGGTGATCGGCAACCTGATGCACCGCATCGATGCCGATCTGGATTTCACCCCGCCCGCGCCGGTCGAAGACGGCAGCCACGCGGTGAACATGGCCGAGGCGCTGATCCTTCGCGAAACGGTCGAAAATCGCTGGACCGCGAATGACCCGTTCTTCTTTCCGACCGGGTTTCTGGACAACATGCCGAACTACCAGCGCGGGATGATGCGCGCCATCAGCCGTTTTGCGATGGAGTTGGAAAACCAGATCGGGCGGCTGCGGGGCTCGTCGGCCATCGACCGTGACCTCGAGCGCGCGGTCGGCCTGCTCCAGTTCCCGACAGATGTCTGGGTGTTCGACTTCGACCAGTCGTTCCTGCCGATCCAGCCCGCCGACACGCAGTATGAGGCCGCCGCGCGTGCGCTGCGGGCGTTCAACGCGCGCGTATCGATGGGCATGGCGGTGTTCGAAACCCGACCCGACGCGCTGGCCATGACGGTGGAGCGGATGGCGGGCGAACTTGGCTCGCGCGCGGCGATTGTGGACGATCATGTCAGCGGCGACGGCTTCATCATCGACTTCGTGTCCGATGACATCTTCTACTTCAACAAGGGGATGGCCTATGCCTCGTATCTGCTGCTGCGGGAACTGGGGCGGGATTTCGAGGATGTGATCCGCTCCCAGGGCCTGACCCGGGTCTGGCATCAGGCGCTGGAAAGCCTGCGGCTGGCCTCGCAGCAGAAGCCGCTGATCGTTCTGAACAGCTCGGGTGCAAACAGCTTCCTTGCCAACCACCTGCACCTGCAGGGCTTCTATCTGAAGCGCGCGATCCTGCAACTGGACGAAATTGCTCGCGTGATCCGCGCCAACTGAGCCGTCCCACTTCACCGACAAGCGCCCCGGCCCGCGTGGCCGGGGTTTTCGTTGCGCGCGCGCCGACATTTGGAAGGGCGGGTGTCGGGTCAGGCTGCCAGGCGACGGGCCGTGCGGCGACAGATGGTCCAGACTGCCGAACGGTCAACGCAGACGACAGGCAGCGGGCCGAAAAGGGGCGCGTCAAAGTGCGTCCCGATCACGTTGACGCATCAGCAGTGGGTCGCGCGGCGACTGGATGGGCTACCCCGCTTCCTGCGGAAAAGCGAGCCTGTCGGCTCGCTGCCTTCGGCGAGGGTATTTGAGGCAAGATGAAGTCAGGGTGCAGGGTGGTGTCGGCTGGCGCAGGCTGATCGGGAACGGGTGTAGGCGTACCGGGGGCGCCTTGGCGTCACGCATGATCCCGTGCCCCGCGCCCATCAGCCGGAAGCCGTATCAATCAGGCGTCGGCCCGGCCCCGCCGCAGGCACGAAAAAGGCCGGGTCGACATCGACCCGGCCCATATGCGTTCTGCACACCGTCCTATTCCGCGGCGATCGCGTGGTAATCGCGTGACCGGTGGTCGCTTACCATCTCGGCGTCATCCTCGACGAGGCGCAGGACGTCCATGCCGATCTGCGCCTCGAACTTCTTGCGCTCTGCCAGATCCTCGACATCCATCCCCAGCGTGGAATGCGAGAAGCCGAGCCGGTTCAACTGCCGCTCGTTCAGC
>SKMI01000057.1 GCA_007121115.1 Paracoccaceae bacterium
CACCGCGCCCAGTACGCCCACCGCCACCGCGCCGCCCACGCGCGCCTCCAGCGTGCTCACCAGCCCGGTGCTGCGCAATTCGGGCAGCGGGTCGAACGCGGGAAACGCGCCTTCGATGCGCAACAGGGCCGGGTTGATGTCGCGCAGGGGCGTGTCCAGCAGCGCCGCTTCGCGCGCCGCTTGCGCTGATTGCGCCTCGGCCAGGCCCAGGCTGGCCAGCCGCTCGGACATCGGGCGCAGTTGGGCCTCGGCGTCCAGCGCGGCGTTCAGCCGGGCGTTCAGATGATCCGCCAGCATGGCCTCGGCGTCCCCCTGCACCCAGCCCCAGACGCTGACACCGATGCGCGTGTATTCGCCGCGCAGGCTGTAATATTCGTCCAGGAATGGATCGACCTGCGCCAGCATGGTGTCGAAGCCGGCCTCGGTCAGCACGCGCAGGTCGGCCAGGGCCGCCGCGTCCAGCGCGGCCAACCGGTCGCGTCCCTGGGCAATCGCGGCATGGGTTCCGGCGGGGAAATAGGCGCCGCCGATCTGCTCGGCCGCGATCTGGACCTGTGCCACCGGTCGCGCCTCGGCTGGCTGAGTGTTCAGGCGATGCTCCGCCCAGAGCGCGCCCACCGCCGCGACCACCGCCACGGCGCCCGCCGTCCAGAAGGCGGCGCGATGGGGCGCGGGCGGGGCAAATGCGTCCGAGGCCGCCGCCACTGCCCGGCGCACATCGCGCAGCGGCATCAACGCCGCGACGGACAGTGCCGCCACCGCCCAGCCGCTGGCGCCCAGAAGTGCCGCAGCCAGAAGTGCTTCCAGCAGCGCCGGCAACAGGTTCAGGGCAGAGACCGCCCCCAGCGCCCAGGCCTCCACCCCGGTCCAGAGGCGATGGGCCGCAAACGCCTCGGCCACAAGCGCGGAGTGGCCCGCCTGCGGCGTGTCCGGCACCGATGGCCCCAGTGTCCAGACCGCCAGCGCGGACGCAACCATCACGGCCAAAATCCCGCCCCAGAGCGCGACGCGGCGCAGATAGACCTCGGCGTGACCGGCCGAAAACCCGCGCGCGAACAGCCCGCGCCCGGCGTGCAGAACGCCCGCCACGGCGGCAACCCCCGCAAGCGTGCCGAGCCAGACCGCCACCCCGCCCACTGACAGCCGCACCAGCAGCACCGCCACCACGACCAACCCCAGCGCCCCATGCAGCGCCACGCGCAGCACCACGCCTCGGCGCAGCCGGTGCAGCGGGTTGGCGGCGGTCATCTTGCGCAGTTCATGCCCGCGATCCGCGGCCGCATTGGCCGCCCCCGGCAGCGCCGCCAGCAGCCCCAGAGCGACCCAAGGGACCAAGAGCAAGGGCAGGGACAGAAACGGCAAGGCGGCCGCCACGAGGGCGACCGCCAGACCCAGAGACGCCAGTCGCACCGGACGCGTCGCCACCCCGAAGGCGGCCGCGACCGGACCAGGCGGCGCGCTTACATCCGCGACGCCACGTTTTCCCAATTCACCAGCTTTTCAAGGAAGTTGGACAGATACGCCGGGCGCTTGTTGCGGAAGTCGATGTAGTAGCTGTGCTCCCAAACGTCGCAGCCCAGAAGCGCGGTCTGGCCAAAGCAGAGCGGGTTCACGCCGTTCTCGGTCTTGGTGACCTTGAGTGACCCGTCAGCGTCCTTGACCAGCCAGCACCAGCCCGAGCCGAACTGGCCCGCACCGGCGGCCGAAAACTCTTCCTTGAACTTCTCCACCGAACCGAAGCTTTCGGCCAGCGCCTTTTCCAGCTCCGGTGGCATCTTCTTGTCGCCCGGGCCCATCATCTCCCAGAACTGGTTGTGGTTCCAGTGCTGCGAGGCGTTGTTGAAGATGCCCGACTGCGCCACCGCGCCGGACTGGTAGGTGCCGGTGATGATGTCCTCCACGCTCTTGCCTTCCCATTCGGTCCCGGCAATCAGCTTGTTGCCGTTGTCGACATAGGCCTTGTGGTGGATGTCATGGTGATATTCCATGGTCTCGCGGCTCATGCCCAGGCTTTCCAGCGCGTCATGGGCATAGGGAAGATCGGGAAGTTCGAATGCCATTGGCAACCTCGCTCTCTTTGATGTGTATTCCGTTCACGTGAGGAAATAAGAGGCCTTGGAGCCCAAAGGTCAAGGGCCGGACCTCTCCAGACCGCTTGCGGTCAGGTGCCGTAACTGCGCCGCCAGTCGCCGAAGAAATCGATGCTCTCCAGCGTCAGCACCCCGGAAATCAGTACCGCCGCAGCCGCCGCCCAGAGCACCACGGTGATTGCCGTGACCAGCTTGAATTTCTGCACCATCCTCGCGTCAGACGGGGCCGAGGACGGGGTGCCCGGCTCCACATCGCCGGCTTCCCCTTGCGTTTCCAGCCGGATCGGCAGCACCACGAAGAGCACCAGAAACCAGATGATGCCGAAGAGCGCGATGGCGGACATGACGGACATCAGACCTGCTCCAGTTCGACCAGGCAGCCGTTGAAATCCTTGGGGTGCAGGAACAGCACCGGCTTGCCATGCGCGCCGATCTTCGGCTCGCCGGTCCCCAGAACCCGCGCGCCCTGCGCCGCCAGCCGGTCACGGGCGGCAAGGATATCCTCGACCTCGTAGCAGATGTGGTGGATGCCGCCTGCGGGGTTCTTGTCCAGGAAACCCTTGATGGGGCTGTCATCGCCCAGCGGATACAGAAGCTCGATCTTGGTATTGGGCAGGGTGATGAAGACGACCGTCACCCCGTGGTCCGGCTCGTCCTGCGGCGGGCCGACCTCGGCGCCCAGCGTGTCGCGGTACTGGGCGCTGGCGGCGTCGAGGTCGGGGACCGCGATGGCCACGTGGTTCAACTTGCCGATCATGGGCGCCTCCTGCCGGGGTGTTCCGCGCCTTATGCAGAAAGCGCGCCTGTG
This sequence comes from Paracoccaceae bacterium, assembly GCA_007121115.1. Lineage (GTDB taxonomy): Bacteria > Pseudomonadota > Alphaproteobacteria > Rhodobacterales > Rhodobacteraceae > Rhabdonatronobacter. Next base: position 2,899 of record SKMI01000057.1, read on the forward strand.
GTGCAAGCGAACGCGCTGTCGCAGCCCGCACGTTTACGCGGGTTTAAGCCGACTCAGGTCCAATACCGCCATTCGTTCCGCCGTCGGAGAAACCGCCATGACCAGGACCGAAACGCCCCTCGCCCTGAACGCAGCCGGGCCGCCCCGCCCCGTTCCGTCCGCCCCGCGCGCCACGGTGGCGACCATCCTAGTGGTCGACCCCAGCCGCGTCTGCGCCGATGCAGTGCGGCGCTTCCTGCGGGGACTGGGCGCCCGGATGCGCCGGGCCGGATCGCTGGCCGAGGCGCGCCGCCATCTGGCGGTCTATCGCCCCGATGCGGTGCTGGTGGCCATGGGCCTCCCCGACGGGCGGGGCGAGGTGCTGATCCGCGCCCTGCGGCACGCACCCGCACCGCCGCACATCGTCGCCCTGTCGAGCTTTGGCGAGCTGGAGCATACCGCCCGCCGCGCCGGGGCCGATGTTTTCCTGGCGCGCCCGCTGCTGACCCAGGCGTCGTTCGCCGCCGCTTTTGTGCCGGTCATTGGCACCACGGTTGCGACCGTTGCCGTTCCCAGAGCCCGTGCCGCGCGCCTCGCCCGCGGTCCGTGCCGCGCCGCGGGCACCGTCTTGCAGTCGGCATTGCCCATCGCTGGCGGCAACGCTGATATCGACCCGCTTGCCCTGCGCGACGATCTGCGCCAGGCCTGCGCAGCGCTGAACCAGCCCGCACCGGGCGCGGACCGGGGCTATGCACGCCGTTTCGTGGGCAGTCTGGCGCGGGCAACTGGGGACCGGGAGTTATGCGCGATGACCGAAGCGGGACGCGATGCTGCAACCCTGCAGGCGCTGACCGCGGCGCTGCGCGACCGCATCGCCCGATTGCCACCGCTCTGACGGCACAAACGCAAGGGGCCGGTTGCGGCGCGCTCTCCTCACGAACCGCGGCTTACGGCCCGCCGCGCTCCCGAAGCGCCATGGGTGGGCTGGGCGGGGCGCTGAGGGGGCACTTTCAAGACAATGCGCGGGGTCTGGATGGCTCAGCCGTCCAACGGATCGCGCGCGGCCAGAGCCGGTGCGGTCAGGGCGCGCAGGCTTTGCCGCTGGCGCCCCTCGGCATCGAAATTCGCCGGGTCCAGCCAGGCCGTGAAGGCCGTGCGCAGCGCCGGCCATTCGGCGTCGATGGCGGCGAACCACGCGGTGTCGCGGTTGCGCCCCTTGACCACCGCCGCCTGCCGGAAGGTGCCCTCGTAGCTGAAACCGAAGCGCGCGGCGGCACGGCGCGAGCGGGTGTTGGCAGCGTTGCATTTCCATTCGAACCGCCGATACCCGGCCTCGAACGCCCACTGCATGAGCAGGAACACCGCCTCGGTCGCCGCCGGGGTCCGTTGCAGCCGGGGCGC
>SKMI01000205.1 GCA_007121115.1 Paracoccaceae bacterium
CCGTGGGCCCGGGGGGGTGGGGGGGTGGGGCACGGCCCGAGGGCGCTTTTGCGTCATCCGAAACGAGTCGCGCAATCCCCTGCCGCTCAGGCCCGATGCGTTGCAATTGAAGCCGCCGCGCGGGCGGGCTAACTCTGCGGGAAGCCACCGAAAGGATGCCCCATGACCAACCCGCTGCTGGAGGACTGGCAGACCGAGTTCACCCTGCCGCCGTTTGACCGCATCACCGACGACCATTTCGCCCCGGCCTTCGAGACCGCCATGGCCAATGGCAGCGCGGCCTTTGCCGCCATCGCCGAAAACCCGGAGCCGCCGAGCTTCACCAACACGATCGAGGCGATGGAACTGGCCGATGCGGCGCTGGACCGGGTGGCGGGGGTGTTCTTCAACCTCGCCAGCACCGATTCGAACCCGGCGCGCGAGGCGCTGCAGCGCGACCTGTCGCAGAAGCTGTCGGCCTATGCGTCCGAGATCACCTCGAACACCGCGCTGTTCGCGCGGGTGCAGGCACTGTGGGAGGGGCGTGACGGGCTGGAACTGGATCCCGAACAGGCGCGGGTGCTGGAGCTTTACCACCGCATGTTCGTGCGCGCCGGTGCGGCGCTGGAGGGGGAGGACGCGGCGCGGATGACGGCGATCAAGGCGCGCCTCGCCTCTCTGGGCACGCAATTCGCGCAGAACGTGCTGGCCGAGGAGCGGGAATGGATGATGCCGGTGTCCGAGGACGCGCTGGCGGGTCTGCCGGGGTTTCTGGCCGATGCCGCGCGGGAAGCGGGGCGCGAGCGGGGTCAGGACGGGGCGGTGATCACGCTCAACCGCTCGCTGATCGTGCCGTTTCTGGAGCATTGCCCGGACCGGGACTTGCGCCGGCGGGCTTATGTGGCCTGGGTCTCGCGCGGGGAAAACGGCGGCGAGACCGACAACCGCGCGGCGGTGAAGGAGATCCTGGAGTTGCGGGCCGAGCGGGCGGCGCTCTTGGGCTACGACAGTTTCGCGTACTACAAGCTGGAGCCCGAGATGGCGCGGACGCCGGAGGCGGTGCGCGACCTGCTGATGGCGGTCTGGGACCCGGCGAGGGCGGCGGCGGAGCGGGATGCGGCGGTGCTGGAGGCGATGCTGCACGCCGACGGGCATGACGGGCCGCTGGAGCCCTGGGACTGGCGCTACTACGCCGACAAGCGCCGCCGGGCCGAGCACGATCTGGATGATTCGGCGATCAAGCCGTATCTGGGGTTGGAAGCGATGATCGCGGCGGCCTTCGACTGCGCGCATCGGCTGTTCGGGCTGGAATTCCGCCCGCTGGACGTGCCGCTGCATCACCGGGACGCGCGGGCCTGGGAGGTGACACGCGACGGACGCCACATGGCGGTGTTCGTCGCCGACTACTTCGCGCGGTCGAGCAAGCGGTCCGGGGCGTGGTGTTCGGCGTTTCGCAGCCAGCGCAAGCTCGGCGAGGCGCGCCGGGCGGTGGTGCTGAATGTGTGCAACTTCGCCAAGGGCGACCCGGCGCTCCTGTCCTGGGACGACGCGCGGACGCTGTTTCATGAATTCGGCCATGCGCTGCACCATATCCTGTCGGATGTGACGCATGGGTTCGTCTCGGGGACTTCGGTGGCGCGGGACTTCGTGGAACTGCCGAGCCAGCTCTATGAGCACTGGCTGACGGTCCCCGAAGTCCTGCGGACACATGCGCGGCATGTAGAGACCGGCGAGCCGATGCCGCCGGAGATGCTGGAGCGGCTGCTGGCGGCGCAGAACTTCGATCAGGGATTCGCGACGGTGGAATATGTGGCCTCGGCGCTGGTGGACCTGGAATTCCACGCCGGGCCGCCCCCCGCCGACCCGATGCAACGGCAGGCGGAAGTGCTGGAAGGCATCGGCCTGCCCCGCGCGATAAGGATGCGGCACGCCACGCCGCATTTCCTTCACGTGTTCGCCGGGGACGGGTATTCCAGCGGCTATTACAGCTACATGTGGTCCGAGGTGATGGACGCCGACGCCTTTGCCGCGTTCACCGAGGCGGGCGATCCGTTTGACGCTGCGATGGCGCAGCGGCTGGAGGAGTGCGTGCTGGCCGCGGGCGGGTCCGAAGAGCCCGAGGCGCTTTACACCCGTTTCCGGGGCCGGATGCCGGGGGTGGAGGCGCTGTTGCGCGGGCGCGGGCTGGCGGCCTGAGCCGGTGTGACCTTGCAGAGCGCCCGCGTGCCGCGGGCGCAGGTCTTCTGGCGCTTCGCGCGGTTTTGGGGGGCGCTGCCCCCGTCGCGCGTGCCGCGCGACTCCCCCGGAGTATTTGTGGCAAGATGAAGGGTGAGGGTTGCGCGCCTGCGGGCGGGCGAAGGCAGGATGGGGCCAGTGGCGGCTTTTTGCAGGGACTGTCTGGCAAGGATGGGCGTGGCAGAGGATCGGTGTCCGGTCTGCCGCAGCCCGCGGGTGCTGGCGCATGACGAGGTGTTCGACCTTGGCATCGCGCATCTGGATTGCGATGCCTTCTATGCCGCCGTGGAAAAGCGCGACAATCCGGAGTTGCGCGACCGCCCCGTGATCGTTGGTGGGGGGCAGCGCGGGGTGGTGTCCACCGCCTGCTATATCGCGCGCATCCACGGGGTGCGCTCGGCCATGCCGATGTTCCAGGCGCTGCGGCTTTGCCCGGATGCGGTGGTGTTGCGGCCGCGGTTCGACGCCTATGTCGAAGCCTCGCGCGCGATAAGGGCGCGGATGGCGGCGCTGACCCCGGCGGTGGAGCCCTTGTCGCTGGACGAGGCGTTTCTGGACCTGCGGGGGACGGCGCGGCTGCATGGGGAAGCGCCGGCGGTGTTGCTGGCGCGGTTGGCGAAGGGGATTGCCGGGGATCTGGGGCTCACGGTGTCGATCGGGCTGTCGCACAACAAGTTCCTGGCCAAGCTGGCCTCGGACCTGGACAAGCCACGGGGGTTTTCGGTGATCGGCCGCGGCGAGACGGCGGTGTTCCTGAGCGGCAAGCCGGTGGGCATGATCTGGGGTGTGGGGGCGGCCCTGCGCGAGCGGCTGGAGGGTGAGGGGATCCGGCGGATCGATGACCTGCTGGGATGGGACAAGGCCGATCTGGTGGCGCGCTTCGGGGGCATGGGGGCGCGGCTGTGGCATCTGGCGCGGGGCGAGGACGACCGCCCCGTGCGCCCGGACGCGCCGGTGAAGTCGATCTCCAAGGAGATCACCCTGCCCGAGGATTGCGCCGACCGCGAGAGGCTGGACGGGCATCTGTGGCGGCTGGCCGAGGCGGTGGCCGACCGGGCCAAGGCGCGCGGGCTGGCCGGGCGGGTGGTGACGCTGAAGCTCAAGCGCGCCGATCACCGCATCCTGACACGCCGGGCCACGCTGGCCGCGCCGGTGCAGCGGGCCGAGGCGATCCATCGTCATGGCGATGCGCTGTTCCGGCGCGTGGCGGAGGCGGGGCCGTTCCGGCTGATCGGGGTGGGGATATCGGGGCTGGTGGTGGGCCCGGAGGGCGCGGAGCCGCTGGATCTGGCCGACCCCGAGGCGCCGCGTCGCGCTGCGGCCGAACAGGCGATGGACCGGATCCGGGCGCGCCACGGCGCGGGGGCGATCATCAAGGGGCGCGCCTTGCGGTGATGTGGCGCGCGCGGCGCCTTCGGCGCGCAGGGCACCCTGTCCCGGGTCCCACGCGGCGCTTCAATCGGGTGCGGGGGCGGTTTGACCTGCGCTCATTCTGCGGCGAGCGGGGCCGTGTCGCCCAGCGCGCTGCCCAGCCCGGCCAGTTCGGCCACGATCCCGTCCATGGTCTGCTGGAAGGCGCCGAACCCGGGGTGGGGCTGCACGCGGGCCTCGTCGAGGTAGAGCGCGCGGTCGATCTCGATCTGCACCGCATGCATTCCCTGCGAGGGGCGACCGTAGGCCTGCACCATATAGGCGCCCGCAAACGGGGTGTTCCGTGCCACCCGCAACCCGGCGGCGCGGAACACGGCTTCGATCCGGTCCACGATCCAGGGCGCGGCCGAGGCGCCGAAGCGGTCGCCGATCACCACCTGTGCGTGCCTGCGCAGGCCGCGCGACTGGGCCGCCACGGCCTCGTGCGGCATGGAGTGGAAATCCAGCAGCACCGCCAGGCCGTGGCGGCCCTGCCGTTCGGCCATCAGCGCTTTCAGCTTCGCGTGATAGGGGCGCCAGTAGCGGTTCAGGCGGTGTTCCGCCTCGGTCCGGGGGAGTTTGCCGCGGTAGATGGCGCGGCCGCGGGCCACGACACGGGGAATCACTCCCAGCCCGGCCGCCACCCGTGGGTTCAGTGCGCCGCGCGGCACGCCGTCGACCAGCGCCGGATCAAGTTCGCAGGCGGCGCGGTTGTAATCCACATAGGCGCGTGGTGCGCCGCCCAGCAGCAGATGCGCGCCGTGCTCGGGGGCGGCGCGTAGCAGGAGGTCGACATAGGCATCCTCGGACGAGCGCAGCGCCTGCAGGTCCAGAACGCTGTGTCGCCGCAAAGCTTCCGGGTAGTCCCGTGCGCTGTGCGGCGAGGCGAACACGACGCAGCCCGAGGGCCGCGTGGGCGAATGATGGTGAAAGGGCGGCATCGGCTCCGGCGTGTTTGGGTTGCGTAAAGTATAGTCCGTAAGCGGGGCCTGCCAAAACCCCTTGAACATGCGCGCGTCTCGTTTTATAGCCCGCGGCGATTGACGTGGGTTCGTCATGTGCGCTTCACGGGTTCCGGTTCGGTCGGGGCAAGGGCGCGCGGAACGGGCCGGTCAGGGCGCGTAGCTCAGTGGTAGAGCACTACGTTGACATCGTAGGGGTCACAAGTTCGAACCTTGTCGTGCCCACCATTTGCCCCGCCGCGTGGCGGGGCGTCGTGTTTCAAAGGCGCCTGGCGCCGCGATAAGGAGAAGGCCGATGAAGGTCAGGAATTCGCTCCGGTCGCTCAAGCAGCGCCACCGCGATTGTCAGATCGTGCGCCGCAAGGGCCGGGTGTACGTGATCAACAAGACCCAGAAGAAGTTCAAGGCGCGTCAGGGCTGAGGCCCGGGCATGCCCTGACAACGTGATGCCAGCCGCCGGGGACCGCCCCGGCGGTTTGCGTTCGGGCGGCGGTCACAGCGCCTTGCGGGCGCGCAGGGCGGCAAGGATCGTTCCGTCGTCGAGGTAATCCAGTTCGCCCCCCAGCGGCACGCCTTGCGCCAGCGCGCTGATCCGGACGCCGGTGGGTTCCAGCATTTCGGCGATGTAATGGGCGGTGGTCTGGCCGTCGACGGTGGCGTTCAGCGCCAGGATCACCTCGGTCGCGCCTTCGTCCTGCACGCGGGCTACCAGATCGGGAATGCGCAAGTCCTCGGGGCCCACGTCATCGAGCGCCGAGAGCGTGCCGCCCAGGACGTGGTAGCGCCCGGCAAAGGCGCCGCCGCGTTCCAGCGCCCAGAGGTCGGCCACATCTTCCACAACGCAGATTTCACCCGTGGCGCGAGCCGGATCGGCGCAGACCGGGCACAGGTCGGATGTGGCGATGTTGCCGCAGACCCGGCATTCGCGGGCGCTGTCGGCCACCCGCGCCAAGGCCTGCGCCAGCGGGGCCATTGTCTGCGCGCGACGGCGGACCAGATGCAGCACCAGCCGGCGCGCCGAGCGCGGGCCCAGCCCCGGCAGCCGCGCCATCTGCGCGATCAGTGCCTCGATCTCGGAGGGGGTGCGCTCGGCCACCTGGGCCTTCCGTTCACATGGATCCGCTCACATGGTTCCTCTCACATGGGCAGGTTCATGTCGCGCGGCAGGCCCATGCTCTCGGCGATCTTGCCCATTTCTTCCTTGGCGCGGTCCTGCGCGCGGGTCTGGGCGTCCTTGATCGCGGCGAGGATCAGGTCCTCGACCACCTCCTTGTCGTCGGCGTTGAAGATCGAGGGGTCGATGTCCAGTTGCGTCAGCTCACCCTTACCGGTGGCGGTGGCCTTGACCAGCCCGGCGCCTGATTCGCCGGTGACGGTGATGGCCTTCAGGTCCTCCTGAAGCTGGGCCATCTTGGTCTGCATTTCCTGCGCGGCCTTCATCATCTTGCCCATGTCGCCAAGGTTGCCCAGGCCTTTCATCATCGTCTTGGTCCTTTCTGCATGCGGCGGGTGCCCCACCGGGGTGTCTGTCAGTCGTCTTCGAACGGGTCCCAGTCTGCGCCGTCGGCCTCGATGGCTTCGGGAAGCGCGTCTTCGGCGGCGGCGGTCTGCGGCGCGGTGTCGGGGGTGCGCACGGCCTCGATGCGGGCGCCGGGGAAGGCGGCCAGCACCGCCTGCACCAGCGGGTTGTCCATGGCGGCGGTCTGCGCCTGCGCCTGCGCGCTCGCGCGGGTTTCGGCGATGGTGGGCGCGCCGCCTTCCGAGACGATCGAGACCCCCCATCGCGCGCCCGTCCAGCCCTGCAGCCGCGCCGCCAGCCGCGCTGCCAGGTCCGGCGAAGCGTCGGCCGTCGGTTCGAACTCGATCCGACCGGGGCTGTAGCGGGCCAGCCGCAGGGTGGTTTCGACCTCGACCAGAAGCTGCATGTCGCGGGCTTCGCGGATCAGGGCGATCACGGCGTTGAAATCGGCGAAGCGGGCGAGCGGGTTTTCCGGGGCGGCGGCAAGCGCCGCCTGCGATCCGGCATCGCCGGATCGGCCGCCGCGCCCGGCGGCCTGCACGGGCGCAGGCGTTCGCGCATCGGTGGCGCCTGCGCCCATACCTGAAGGCGCGCGCGATGCCGGGCCGGGGCTGCCGCGGCCATTGCCTCCGCCGCTGCCTGAGGGTGGCGGCGGGGCATCCTGCAGCCGCCGGACCAGATCACCGGGGGTGGGCAGGTCGGCGACATGGGTCAGCCGGATCACCGCCATTTCCGCCGCCATCATCGCATTGGGCGCGATCTGCACCTCTTCCAGCGCCTTGAGCAGCATCTGCCAGGCCCGGGCCAGCACCCGCATGGGCAGCGCTGCTGCGATCTCGGCCATCCGGCGGCGTTCGTCGGGGGCGATGGTGGGGTCATCGGCGGCTTCGGGGGTGATCTGCGCCACACTCAGGCCGTGCGCGATTTCCGCCAGATCACGCAGCACCGCCGCCGGGTCGGCGCCCTCGGCGTATTGCGCAGACAGTTCCGCCAGCGCCGCTGCCGCGTCGCCGCGCATGATCGCATCGAAGAGGTCGAGCACCCGGCCCCGGTCCGCCAGCCCCAGCATGGCGCGCACCTGCGCGGCATCGACCTCGGCCCCGCCATGGCCAAGCGCCTGATCCAGAAGCGAGATCGCATCGCGGACCGACCCTTCGGCGGCCCGCGTGATCAGGCCCAGCGCGTCGTCGCTGATCTGCCCGCCCTCGGCCCCGGCCACGCGGGTCAGATGGGCCACCATCACCTCGGGTTCGATCCGGCGCAGGTCGAACCGCTGGCAGCGCGACAGCACCGTCACCGGGACCTTGCGGATCTCGGTGGTGGCGAAGATGAATTTCACATGCGCGGGCGGTTCCTCCAGTGTCTTCAGCAGCGCGTTGAAGGCGTTGGTCGACAGCATGTGGACTTCGTCGATGATGTAGACCTTGTAGCGCGCCGACGCCGCGCGATAGGCGACCGACTCGATGATGTCGCGGATATCGTCGACCCCGGTGCGCGAGGCGGCGTCCATCTCCAGGACGTCGACATGGCGCCCTTCACTGATCGCCACGCAATGCTCGCAGACGCCGCAAGGGTCGGTGGTGGGCTTGCCCGTCCCGTCCGGACCGATGCAGTTCAGCCCCTTGGCGATGATCCGCGCGGTGGTGGTCTTGCCGGTGCCGCGAATGCCGGTCATGACGAAGGCATGCGCGATCCGGTCGGCGGCAAAGGCGTTCTGCAGCGTGCGCACCATCGCATCCTGGCCGATCAGGTCGGCAAAGGTTTCGGGCCGGTATTTCCGCGCCAGAACCCTGTAGGCGGGCTGTGCTGTCTGATCTGCGGTGTCGGTCATGAAAGGTCCGCCACGGGTCCGGGGTTGTGCTTGTCGAAGCCTAGCGCGCCCGACCGGGATTTGCCACCGTCCGCGTGCGCCGACCGGGCGTGCGCGGCAGACTGCGTGTCAGACGTGGGGCAGACGTGGGGCAGGGTTGACTTTCGCGCCGCTCTGACAAAGGCTTTCGCACCGCATGGCTTCGGACCTGCACATCCGGGTCCGGCGCGGCGACGAAACGGTTCCTCGGGCGCTTCGCCCGTCCCCCGCCGACCCCTATTGATCGACTGGAACACGCATGAGCAAGCAACTTCTGATTTACCAAAACGCCGAGCCGGTGTCCGCCGAGGCGCACCGCGACATTTCGATCCGCTCGGGCGACAGCTGGGCCTTTGCCAGCGACCTGAATTCCGTCCCGCTGGTGGCCGCCGAGTTCGAGCGGGCGGGGGCGGAGATGCCGGTGGTGTTTGCCGGGGAAGGCGACGAGCTGACGCCCGTGGGCCTGCTGGGTCTGGAAGCGGGCGAGAACCTGTTCCTGGCCGCCGACGGCAGCTGGCGGGGCCGCTATGTCCCGGCCTTCCTGCGCCGCTATCCCTTTGTCTTTGCCGCATCGGGCGAGAACGGCGAGACCCTGACGTTGTGTGTGGACGCCGACTACGAAGGCGTGAACCGCGACGGGCGCGGTGAGCGGCTGTTCGATGCCGAGGGCAACCGCACGCAGTATCTGGACCGGATGCTGCAGTTCACCTCGGACTACCAGGCCCAGCATCAGCTGACGCGTGCATTCTGCAAGCGGCTGAACGAGCTGGCGATTCTGGAGCCCGCGGTGGCGACGGTCAACCTGGCCGACGGGCGGCAGATGACCCTGCGCGGGTTCCAGCGGGTCAATCCGGAGAAGCTGCGCGGGCTGACGGATGAGCAGGTGACGGAACTGTTCCGGACCGACATGCTGGGGTTGATCCATTTCCACCTGGCCTCGCTGGGCCAGATGAACGTGCTGCTGGAGCGCAAGCAGACCGCCGCCCCCGCACCCACCCACGCGCCCGAGCAGACCGAGCCCGTTTGACCTTGCCCGTTTGACCTTGCCCGTTTGACCTTGCGGAGCGCCCGCGTGCCGCGGGCGCACACCTTCTGGCGCTGACGCGCGGTTTCAGGGGGCATTCTGCCCCCTCTGCGCGGCAAGCCGCGCATTCACCCCCTGAGAGTATTTCCGGCAAGATGAAGCCCGGGTTGGCGTTGGATCGGGTTTCGGAGCGGCGCGTGGATCAGAGTTTCGACAGGGCGTCGAAGACGTGATCGGGGTGGGTGAAGAGGATGGTCTGACCGGCGTCTTCGGCGATCATGATCCGGGCGCGGGGGCCGAGGGCTTGGCCGAAAGCCTCGACCGAAGCGGCAGAGACCACCGGGTCATGGCGACCGTGGACGAGCGCCACCGGGCAGGTGCTTGCGCGGGCACGGTGGGACCAGTCGCGCACCACGTGGTAGCTGTCGTTCTCGAACGCGCGATAGCCCTGGGCGACGGCGAACTTCACCCCGTTGGCGATGGCGTCGCCGATTTCGGGCGTGTCGAAGGCGGTCAGATCGATCGGGGATTGCGCATAGAGCGCGCGGACGAAGCGGTCCACGCCGCCGGCCTCGATCTGGCGCACGCCGGCGTGCAGGATCAGCGGCAGCGCCGAGGGGGTGAAGCGCGCGGTGTAGGCCACGGTGCGCTGGCGCGGCGACATGTGCCGGAACTGCGCCAGCGCGGTGATTGGCACGCCGCCGGCCACGTTGACGATCCCCTTGACCCGCTCTGGCACCTTTCCGGCCAGCGTGAAGCTGTACACCGCCCCTGCCATGTGACCGATAAGGCGCAGGTTGCGCAGGTCCAGCGTGGTGATCAGATGCACCAGATCCGCCGCCAGAAGGTCCGGGACATCAGCAACCGGCCAGTCCGTGCCGGGGGCGGCGCCGAAGAAGGGCCGCTCGGGTGCGATGACCCGGATCCCATGCGTCCATAGGGCGGCGGTGAAATCCTTGCCGTAGCTCAGGCCATCGAGCATGCCATGCAGGAACATCACTGGCGCACCGTCCTCGGGGCCGGTGTCGCGGTAATGCATCTTGCGCCCGTCGGGCAGGGTGTGCACCCGGAACGGTGCCTTGGGCTCACTCAGTCGGGCGGCGCTGGCATCGATATGCGAGGCGAGGCTGAGCGCCAGCCGCACAAGCTGGGCCTGCGAATGGGTCTGGGTCTTGCGCAGGATGGACTTGAGCTGTGTGCGCAGGGTGGAGATCTGCCGCCCGCGGTGTTCGGCGATCCTGGACATGGACTGCCCCTCGGCCAGGTGCGCGACGATGTCGATTTCGGTTGCCGACAGCCCGAAGGAGCCCTTGAGCACCGCCTCGATCGCATCGCTCCAGCCGGTATCGGCCTGATCCAGAACTAGGATATCGGGGTGATCCACCTGCGCGACACGGCGGCCCACCATGAACACCGACCCTGGTTCGTCGCGCCCGCGCAGCAGGATGACCAGCGGCGGGCGCGCTGCGGCGGTATCCTGGCCCGGCGCCCCGGCGGGTTTCAGTGCAGCGATCTCTGCCGCGAGCCGCCGACGGGCGGCGTCATCCATGTCAAGGCTGGCCAGCGTGCTTTGCCGCGTCAGACCGAAGCGCCGCAGGGCCGCGCCATTGTACCAGACAACCTTGCCGGTGGCATCGAGCACCAGTTTGGGAAAGGACGACCGCTCGGCCTCGCGCGTGCTGCTTTCCAGCCGCCGGGCGGTATCGAGCCGCTCGAAGAGTTGCAGCGAGGTGTTCAGAAAGCGGATCGATTCGGACAGGTCCACCGGAAGGGCATCATCGCCCTGAAGCAGCCCATCGCCGACCTGATCGAGCGCGGCTTCCAGCCGCGTGCTCCAGATATCGACCAGTTCGTCGTAGTTTTCGGGCAGCAGTGCGGTCTCATAGATCGTCTGCAGGAGTTCCACATCGGCCTGAAGTTTGAGCGGTGGCAGGGCCGAGCGGTCCTTCATGCGAAACCTGTCATGCTCTTGCTTCGGGCCTGACCCTTGGCGCGCGAGGATCGCGGGGTGGTACATACCCCAAATGAGGTAAAACGTGCTTGAGACTCGGAATAATCACCGTCGCTACAGGTGTTTTCAGAATTAATCAAGCTTGTGTCATTGCCCGGTTTGCTGCGCTCGGTACCGTGATGGTCGGGCGCAGCATTTCAGAGCGTCCGGTTTTCCGCTTCGGTTTCTTGGTGGTGATGTCGTCAAGGGGAATTTGAGACGCTGTCCTGAGCTGGATGGACACTGACAAGGGCGCCGGTCCGGCGCCCGGGCACCGGGGGGAATTTCGACCCCGACGACCCTTACCCCCTCGGCCCTGACCCCCGTGCGAGACGCGAAGACGTCTGCGTGACGCTGCTGAGAGCGGCGCGCGCGATCTGGTGTGACAGGGGGATGATGCGTTGAGAAATCTGGTCATTTGGGGCGCCGCTGCGCTTCTTCTTTACAGTATCCCGCCTGCGCAGGCCGAAACCCAGCGGCTTCAGAATGGCACCGAATTCGGCGGCTGGACCGTCGCTTGCGAGGCGCTGGCGGTGAACGAGACAGTCTGCGTGCTCTCGCAGCGGCTGGTGCGGGCCGGGGATGGCGGGCTGCTGGCGGACCTGCTGGCCTTTTCCGGTGCGGACGCCCCCGGGGCCTATGTCGCCGCACGCGTGCCCAACGGGGTGTTCTTTCCCTCGGGCTTCTCGCTCCGGGCCGATGACGTCGACAGCGGCGACGAGATCCTCGTCGATTTCGCCTGGCAAAGCTGCTCGCCCGATATCTGCGAGGCGCTGCTTCCACTGAGCGCCGAGACCGCGGGCGCGTTCGACACCGTGCCCGACTGGGTCGCCGCCTATCGGCCCGGCATCGACGCCGAGGCGCTGGTGTTCCGCCTGGACCCCTCGGGCTTGCAGGAGGGGCTGAGCGCTTTGGCGGCCGCGCTGGGCCTGCCTGATCCCTTCAGTGTCGACCTGGCCGAAACGGAGTGACGCGCATGACCTTTCGGCCCCGTTTCCCGCGCACTCTGCCGCAATTTGCGGCGCAACACACAGGTTACCGGGGGTCGGTGGCCGCCATGGCGCTGCTGGTCAGCGGGGCGCTGACCGGTGGCGCTGTCCGGGCCGAGATCGTCGCTGATGGCACCACGGCGACCACGGTGCACGGCGCGGGCAATGTGACCGACGTGCGCACCGGCACCATCCGCGCCGATCACGGGGTCAACAGCTTTTCGCGCTTTTCCACTGGCGCGGGCACCGTCACCAACCTGCACGCGCCCGAGGGCACGCGCGGCACGGTCAATATCGTCAACGGTCCGCGCAGCCACATAGACGGGGTGGTGCAATCGGTCACGGTAGGTGGTGCGGTCGGCGGCGACATGTATTTCGCCAACCCGCAAGGGGTGGTGATCGGCCCCTCGGGCGTGCTGCGGGGTGGGTCGGTCAACGTCACCACGCCGACGCAGGCGATGATCGACCAGATGCTGGCGAACGGCGTCCCGGGCGGGCATGTGCAGCAACTGATCGACGGTGCGGCGCCGCTGGCGGTTGGGGGCGATATCGTCGTCGATGGCGGGATCGAGGCCGGATCGCGCCTGCGTCTGCGCGCGGGCGGGCAAGTGATCGTCGGCGGCGCGTTGTCCGTGGGCGAACGCGCGGGCCTGCTGGGCGCGGCGATGAACACCAGCGGTCTGCAGATCCACGGCGGCGGCGGCGTTCAGTTCCGTTCGGGCGCGCGTTTGCGTGCCCGCGACGGGGATGCGGGTGGGCGGATGCGCGTCACCTCCGGGCGCGATATCACCGTGGAAAGTGACGCGCGGATCGAGGCCGAAGGCACCGGCGCGGGCGATGGCGGCAACATCTTCGTCATGGCCGACCGCAATGCGTGGTTGCAGCCCGATGCCGTGATCTCGGTCGCCGCTCTGGGCGAAGGCGACGGCGGGTTCGTCGAATTCTCGGCCCGTGACACGGTGCTGGCGCATGGCCGTCTGCATGCCTTTGCCGCCGGGGGCGGGCAGGGCGGCACCATCTACATCGACCCTGTCAACCTGGAAATCACCAGCCAGGACACCGATGGCGCCGACCTGATCCTGCAGGCGGAAAACCGCATCACCATGCAGGATGCAACCATCACCACCGCGCGCGGCGAGGATACAGCCGGGGACCTGACCTTGATCGCCCCGCATATCGAATTGCTGGGCGGCTCGGTGATCGACACCACTGCCGAAAACGCCGCCGGCAAGGTGACGGTCCATGCGCGGCTTGATGACCGGCTGTCGGGTGCCGATGCGCTGGCCGATGCGTTGCAGAACGCCCTGCCGATTGCGCGCGTCAGCATCATGGCCGATGGCGCGGTGATCCGCGCGGGCGAGATCGACATCCGGGCCAATGTGTTCAAGCACAACATCATAGATCTGGAGGCCGCGGCCAGTTCCTTCGGCGCCGCGCTTTTCGGCCCCGATGGCAAGCTGCTGGCGGTGGATCAACTGGTCGACCTGTTCGACTCCATCGGCGAGGGCGCGCAGGGCTTTCTGGAAAAGCTGAACGTCGCCGACTGGCCCGCATATCTCAAAGCCACGGCCGAGGTCTCGATCGTCGATTCGTATTTCACCGCGCGCGACGACCTGTCGATACGGGCCATGGCGGAAACCGATATCCGCATCACCCCCGAAGGCAAGCGGATCGCGTTTGCGCTGGGGATTTCGGACACGCAGGCGCATTTGTTCGTGCAGGACAGCGCGCTGGTGGCAGGCGGCAAGGTGACCGTGCGCTCCGAGGTCACCGAAACCCAGACCCTGCGCGCCAGTTCTGGTGTCACCGATGGCGATGCCAAGTTCAACGTGGCGCTGGCCGGGGGGTTCCGGCGTGCGCAGGCAACGACCGTCCTCAACGGCATCCGCCCGGATATCGCATACACCGACGAGGCGCGGAACGACCCCGGGACCCTGCTGCCCTGGAGCCCCGATCACGGGAACGACCCGCGCGAATACGCGATTGTCGAGGCGGGAAAGGCGGTCGAGGTTGCCGCCGACATCACCCGCTCGGTGGAGATCCTGTCGGACGCTGTGGTGGCGGCAGGGGCGCCGGGCGGCGCGTTGGTGCTGTCCTATGATGACAGCGAAACGCGGGTGAGTGTAGGCGGCGCAATTGTGTCCGAGGTTGCGAAGATCGACATTCGCGCGCAGACCGATGTGACCAAATACGCCACCCGCGCCCGCGTCAGTTCCGGCGATCAGGCCGTGCCGGGCCAGACCACCGACGCCGACGGGCAGGCCGTCGATACCGACGATGCCGATGGCGCCGCGCCGCAACTGCTGGCCGCCGCCCTGACCGGCGCTGCGGCCGAATCCGATGCCACGGCCGATGCCGATGGCCAGAACGGGGTGCTGACCAACGCGGTCCAGAACGTGGCCCAGCCCGACGCCACGCCCGATGATTCGGAGGCACCCGAGGGCAACCGCTTCGCCGTCGCCATCAACATCGGGCTGCACAGCATCGAGAACGAGGTGATGCTTGGCGGGCTCGAGACCGTGGTGATCGATCCGATCACCGAGGCCGAATACGTCGCGGTCTCGCCGCACTTGAGCAGTGTGCGCGCCACTGACCCCGGTGTGGAGACTGACCCGGATACGCCGGATTTCAGCAAGATCGACCCCGAGGACGCGGGGCTGACCATCCGCGCGCGCACAAAC
>SKMI01000020.1 GCA_007121115.1 Paracoccaceae bacterium
GGGTGGGCACGGCCCGAGCGCGCGGCCGGGGCGTAGCCGGAGGAACGCGGCGGCCCGCAGGCGCCGAACCGGACCGGCGGGGATGGCGTCACAGGAGGTGCCCCGATTTCGCCGCCTTGGTGGCCAGGTAGGCGCGGTTTTCCGCGGTTTCGCCCACGCGCAGGGGGACGCGTTCGACCACCTCGATCCCGTTGGCGGCCAGCATGTTGACCTTGCCGGGGTTGTTGGTCAGGAGCCGTGCGCGGCAAAACCCCATGCGGCGCAGGAGCGCGGCACCGATTCGGAAATCGCGTTCGTCATCCTCGAATCCCAGCCGGTGGTTGGCCTCGACCGTGTCGAACCCCTGATCCTGCAGCGAATAAGCGCGCATCTTGTTGGCCATGCCGATGCCGCGCCCTTCCTGGTTGAGGTAGAGCAGCACGCCCGACCCCTCGGCCCCCATGCGGGCCAGCGCGCCCTGAAGCTGCGCGCCGCAATCGCATTTGAGCGAGCCCAGCACGTCGCCGGTGAAGCAGGCCGAGTGCAGCCGCGCCAGCACCGGGGCGGTGCGGTCGGGTTGGCCGATCTCGATGGCGTAGTGTTCCACGCCGCCATCCTCGGGGCGGAAGACATGCACCCGGCCCGCCTGCGCCGCCGCCATGGGCAGGCGCGCGTCGATCACCGGGTGCAGGGTGTTGCCGCGCGCCACCGCGGCCTCGATCGCCGACAGATCCAGCCGGGTCAGCCCCTGTGCCTGCGCCAGCGCGTCGGCCGGACCGTGCTCCAGCACCAGCGCGGCGGGCAGCAGTTGCGCCGATTTGACCAGCGCCAACGCCCCGCGATGGAGCGCGGCAGACCCTTCGCGCGCGGTCATCAGCGGCCCCTTCATCGGCATCGCCAGGTCATCCGCCGGGTCGGCGACGGCGGCGATCCAAGCGGGCGTCACCCCGTGCGGCACCTGCACCCGCGCCAGATCGCCGTCATAGGCCCGGGCGCGCAGGGTGGCGGCGCGGTGCGCGGTGATGGTCAGGATCAGCGGACCGCCCAGGCCGCGCAGGTCGCCCAGCCGGGTGGCGGTCAACGCCTCGGCGGCGATGGCCAGACCGGCGGCCTGGCCGTCGACCAGCACCACCGGCAGCCCCATGCGCAGATCGGCGCGGGCGCGGTTGACCAGTTCGATGGCGGTGGGCTGCAGGCTCATGCGGCGTTCCGGGTTTGACCGCCCAGATGTAGCGCCAAGGCGGCGGAATTGAAACATATCCCCGCGTGGCGACACGTCCGCGTGAGGGGAGTGTTGCAAATCTTGTGCCCGGTGTGAGCCGCAACATCTGACATTTCAAGACTTCAGGAGGACCGATCATGCCGAAAGTGAACCGCATTCTGCTGGTGGATGATGATGACGACCTGCGCGAGGCGCTGTCCGAGCAACTGGTCTCCACCGATGATTTCGATGTCTTCGAGGCCGCCAACGGCGCCGAGGCCATGGAACAGATGAAGGCCGGGCATTTCGACCTGGCAATCCTGGACGTGGGCCTGCCGGACACCGACGGGCGCGAGCTGTGCAAGCGGATGCGCAAGGCCGGGCTGAAGTGCCCCATCGTCATGCTGACCGGGCACGACTCGGACGCCGACACGATCCTGGGTCTGGACGCGGGCGCCAATGACTACGTCACCAAGCCGTTCAAGTTCCCGGTGCTGCTGGCCCGTCTGCGCGCGCAACTGCGCCAGCACGAGCAGTCCGAGAACGCGGTGTTCCAGCTTGGCCCCTACCAGTTCCGCCCGGCACAGAAGCTGCTGCTGGACGAGGGCGAGCGCAAGATCCGACTGACCGAGAAGGAAACCAACATCCTCAAATTCCTTTATCGCGCGCCCGAGGGCGTGGTCCCGCGCGACGTGCTGCTGCACGAGGTCTGGGGCTACAACGCGGGCGTGACCACGCACACGCTGGAAACCCACATCTACCGCCTGCGCCAGAAGATCGAGCCCGACCCGTCGAACGCGCGCATTCTGGTGACGGAGTCTGGCGGCTACAAACTTGTCTCGTGAGCGTCCAATTGCCGCCCGATTCGGCGGCGATACAAGGGTCACTGCAAGAGTAGCGTCACGAGGACCTGAGTAACCCCTTGGTGCGTGGGGCAAACGCACCACCCTCCTCCCTGTTGGACTGAACCGGGCCCGTGTGCCCGGTTTTTTTTGGCGTGGCGGGCCGCTTGCAGCGGTGGCGCGGAACCTGCTAACGCGCGGGTCCCGATCCTCACCCGGAGCCTGCGCGCCATGCCCTTCACCATCGCCACCTGGAACATCAACTCGGTCCGGCTGCGCGCCGCCCTCGTCACCCGGCTGTTGCGCGAGGAAGGGCCCGATGTGCTGTGCCTGCAGGAATGCAAGAGCCCGGTGGAGAAGATCCCGGCCTCGGTGTTCAAGGCGGCGGGCTACGGCCACATGGTCGCGCGCGGCGAGAAAGGGTATAACGGCGTCGCCATCCTGTCGCGCCTGCCGCTGGAGGATGCGGGCCATATCGACTGGTGCAGGCGCGGCGACACGCGCCACGTGGCGGCGCGGTTGGACAACGGGGTGGTGATCCACAACTTCTACATCCCCGCGGGCGGTGACGTTCCGGACCGCGAGGCGAACGACAAGTTCGCCCACAAGCTGGATTTTCTGGCAGAGATGCGCGCGCAATTCGCAGACAGTCGCCCCGACCGCGCGATCCTCGTGGGCGACCTGAACATCGCCCCGCGCGAAGATGACGTCTGGAACCACAAGGCGCTCCTGAAGGTCGTCAGCCACACCCCGGTGGAGGTCGAGGCCCTGGGCGCCGCGCAGGAGGCCGGGGCCTGGGTGGACATCACCCGCCAGGACATCCCCGAGGGGCAGCTTTACAGCTGGTGGTCCTATCGCGCCCGCGACTGGGACGCCGCCGACAAGGGGCGGCGGCTGGACCATATCTGGGCCAGTGCGGATATCGCCGCTGCGGGCCACGGCTCGCGCATCCTGCGCGACGCGCGGGGGTGGGAAAAGCCGTCGGACCACGCGCCGGTGCTGGCGCGCTTCGACCTCTGAGCGCAGGGCAGTGGGTCAGGCGTGGTCCAGCGCCTCGACCGACAGCACGCAGGGCAGGTGGCGCGCGATCTCGGACCAGCGCGCGCCCTCGTCGAAGGACGCGAAGACCGACCCGCTGTTGGTGCCGAAGAACACCCCCACCGGCGCGCTGCGGCTGGTGGCCATCCCCTGACGCAGCACGGTGAAGAAACACGCCTCCTGCGGTAAGCCTTCGCGCTGGTCGCGCCAGGTGGCACCGCCGTCGTCGGAGTGCCAGACCGCGGCGCGGGCGTCGGGCGGAAAGCGCCCCTCCATGTCACCGTTGAGCGGCAGCACCCAGAGCTTGTTCGCGTCCTCGGGGTGCACGGCGACGGGAAAACCAAAGGTCGAGGGCAGCCCTTCGGTGATGTCATCCCAACTGCGCCCGCCATCGCGGCTGCGCCACACGCCGTGATGGTTCTGCTGGTAGAGCAGGTCGCCCGCCCCGGCACCGGCCCGCACGAGGTTGTGCACACAATGCCCGGTCTCGCCGCCCGAAGGCGCGGCGGGGTGGTGGTGATGCCCGGCGCAGCTTTCCGCGTTCGACAGCCGGTTGCGCCGGTCCCACGTCACGCCGCCGTCCTCGGTGGCGAAGACGCCTGCGGCAGACACCCCCACCCAGACGCGCGCGGGATTGCCCGGGTCCGTGGCGATGGAATGCAGCACCAGCCCGGCGGCACCCGGATTCCACTCGGCGCGCGAGGGGTGGTTGTCCAGCCCCGCCACCCGTTCCCATGTGGCGCCATCGTCCCGGCTGACCAGAAGCGCGGCGGGCTTGCACCCGGCATAGAGCAAGCCGCCCGCCCGGTGCAGCGACCAGATCTGCGCGATGTCCTTGGCGAAAGGCACCTCGGGCGCCGTCCAGCCGATCATCGCCGCGAAATCCGGGTCATTGGCGGCCCAGTCGTCCATCTGCCCGGTGGAAAGCCGGTTGAGCGTCCAGCTTTCCCCGCCATCGCGCGAATGCCAGACCCCGGCGCCGAACCAGTCGCCGCCACCCCCGGCCCAGATATCGCCGGTCGCCGGATCGCCGATGACATGGTTGATCGGCCAGCCATCGCAATGCGGCCCCGACACGGCGAAGCGCGCGTCATCGCCTGCCCGGAGCACGAAGACCCCCTTGGTGGTTCCCGCCAGCACGGATACAGACATGCGCTCCCCCCCTTGCACCGCCCCCGGCTGCGGCGCA
>SKMI01000148.1 GCA_007121115.1 Paracoccaceae bacterium
CCCGCCGCGACAAGCGACAATGTGGCAAGCCACGTCAGCCCCCAGAGCACTGCCACCGGTGCCAGCCAGCCAATCAGCAGCAACAGCGCAAGCCCCAGAGCAAGCGCCCGGCTGGGTCTTCGGGCGCTCCAGTCACGGCAGCTTTCGGCCTCGGGCACGCAGGTTTCGGCACGCTGGCGCAGGGATGTGCCACGCACCCGTGTCAGGGTCCTGTCCAGCGTTTTGCCCTCGACCAGCGCCATCACTGTCGGCCCCAGATGCCGCTCAAGCTGCGCGCGATGGGTGGCAAAGGTGTCGGGGTCGGGGACGGCCACGACGCAGACATCCCCCGCCTGTCGCCACGGCAGGCACCGCAGCCGCAGACAGCGCTCCGGGCCCAGCGCATCGATCAGCCGCGGATCCGGCGGCTGGCGCGCGGGGTCGATGCAGATGGTCCCGGCCTGCGGCGCCATGACCTCCAGCATCGCTGCGTCATCGACCATCCCGTGGCTGCGCAGGATACCCTGCAGCCCCCCGCCCAGCCGTTCCATGAGCGCCAGCGCCCGCAGCAGCCGGTCGGGGCCGATCAGTCCGGCGCGCAGGAGCGCCTGACCCAGAGAAGAAGCGCCTTCCCCCGCGAGCGCTGCGGGATCGCCAACAGGGGGGTGCGCATTGCCTGAGCCGGGCGCATCCGGGCGGTGGTCCGTGTCCGACGGCGGCGCGTGTGGCGGCGCACGACTGAATGCGCCGTGCACTGGCGTCCCCGCTATCCCGGACCGCGTATAGAACACCTTTTCCCCCGCACCCGCATCTGCACTCCAGCCAGCAGTGCACGCCCGGGGTTAATGGTTCGTTAACCCAGACCGACGGGGATGCGCCGCGGGCATGAAGCTGGCCGGGGCGCGTCGCATTTGCGCGAAAGCGGCATGACGGCGCGGCACAGCGTCGCGCCCGGCTGCCCGGTGCGCGGGGTGCGCGCGTGGGCCGGGCAGGGGCGCACAGGGTGTCCCGAGCGCCCCGCCTTTGGCCGCTTGCCTCTCAGTGACTGGCCAGCACGTCGGCGCCGACGAAATAGATGTGGAGCTGATAGAGCGGATCGCTGATCGGTCCCGCGCCGTTTGCCATGTATTCCATGTCGATATGGCTGATCGGCGGCGTTTCCATCCCGGTCAACAATCCGGTCCAGTCCTGCCCGGCGGCCAGTGCCCCGGCCATGAACATGTATTCCACGCAGACCACATGCCCGTCGATCACGCACCAGATCGGCCCGGTCGGCAGATCGGCAGGATGGGCGTAATGCACGCCCATATGCGGCACATGCGGGCTCACGGCCACGGCGTCGGGCGCGACATCGGCGATGCGCGGCAGGTGATCCAGCCCCGCGGCCCAGCCCGCGAAGGGCACGAGCGCCAGCGATGCGGCAAGGCAGGTTGCAGATTTCATGGCGTTTCCTCCTCCTCCCCAAAAAGACGGCGATGCCGTCGCCCCATCATCGCGCAGCCGAATTCATTTGAGAAATTGATTGATCTGATATCTTTTATTTGCATGGCAAATCTGACCCGGTTCGATCTGAACCTGTTGCGGGTTCTGGACGCGCTCTTGCGCGAGCGGTCGACCGTGCGCGCAGGCGAAAGGCTGGGGTTGTCGCAGCCTGCAGTGTCGGCGGCGCTGGGGCGGCTGCGCCACGCGCTGGGAGATGCGCTGTTCGTCCGGCAGGGGCAGGGGATGACCCCGACCGCTCTGGCGCTGTCGCTCGAACCGGAGCTGCGCCGCGTGCTGCGGGATCTGGAAACCCTCCTGCGCGGGCCGGGCGGGTTCGACCCAGCGCAGGCGTGGTTCGATTTCCGCATTTCGGGCACGGATTTCTTTTCGTCCATGCTGATGCCCGTGCTGGTGCAACGCATGGTCGCGCAAGCGCCCGGCGTGCGCATGCAACTGGTCGATCTGGTGCCCGATGCCTATGTCGACATGCTCGACCGCTACGAGGTCGATCTGGGCCTGATACCCGAGCGGGGCTTTCCCGCATGGGTCAATTACGCGCGTGTGCTGACCAGCGGCTTCGTGGTGGTGGCGCGGCGTGGGAACCCGCGCCTGCAGGGGCTGTCCCCCGGCGAAACCGTGCCGATGGCGCTCTATTGCGCGCTTGATCACGTTCTTTGCTCCCCCGAGGGGCGCCTGCACGGGCTGGGCGATGCCGCGCTGGCCGCCGCCGGGCACAAGCGGCGGGTGGTGGCCAGCGTACCAGTGTTCGAAGGCTTGCTTCGGATCGTGGCGCAGACCGATCTTCTGGCACTGGTGCCGACACCCATCGCACGACTGCGCGCGTCAGAGCGCGAGCATGACATCTACGACCCGCCGATGCGCGTCGGTCCTGTGCATCTGTGCATGATCTGGCACCGGCGCTTCGATGATGACGCCAGCCACCGCTGGATGCGCGGGCAAGTGGCAGAAGTGCTTGCGTCGCTTTCTGTCGTGGGGTGAACTCGGCCGCGGAAGGGCGCGACAGACGGAGGCGACAGGATGCGCGAGACACTGGAGCGGCGGATCGCACAGGGGCGGGGTGATGTGCCCGCCGATCTGGTCCTGCGCGGCGGGCGGGTGCTGTGCCTCGTCACCGGGACCGAGATCGCAGGCGATGTGGCCATCTGCGGCGATACCATCGTCGGCATCGGCGCGCTTTATGACGGCGCACGGGTGATCGACGTGTCCGGCAAGTGGCTGGTGCCGGGGTTCATCGACACGCATCTGCACATCGAAAGCTCCTGCATCACCCCGCATGAATTCGACCGCTGCGTCGCCCCGCGCGGGGTGACCACCGCCATCTGCGACCCGCATGAGATCGCCAATGTGGCTGGTATCGCCGGGATCGAGTACTTCCTGGCCGCCAGCGCGCAGACGGTGATGGATATCCGCGTCAACCTGTCCTCCTGCGTGCCGTCCTCGCATATGGAAACCGCAGGCGCGGCGCTCTCGGCGGCGGACTTGGCGCCGCTGGCCGAGCATCCGAGCGTCCTCGGCCTGGCCGAATTCATGAATTTTCCGGGCGTGATTGACCGCGATCCGGGCTGCATGGACAAGCTTGCCGCCTTCGCCGGGCGCCACATCGACGGGCACGCGCCGCTTCTGTCGGGCCGCGACCTCAACGCCTATGTGAGCGCCGGCATCCGTACCGAGCACGAGGCCACCAGCGCCACGGAAGCGCGCGAGAAGCTGCAGAAAGGGCTGCGCGTGCTGATCCGCGAAGGGTCGGTCAGCAAGGATCTCGACGCGCTGGCCGAACTCCTGACCCCCATCACCGCGCCCTACATGTGCCTGTGCACCGATGACCGCAACCCGCTGGACATCGCCGAGGCGGGGCATCTGGACCACATGATCCGCACCCTGATCGCCAAGGGCTGCGACACGCTGTCGGTCTATCGCGCCGCCTCCCTCAGCGCGGGAGAGGCCTTCGGGCTGAAGGATCGCGGCCAGATCGCGCCCGGCAAGCGCGCCGATATCGTGGTGATGGACGACCTGCGCGACTGCCGCGCGGATATGGTGTTCTGCGGCGGCGT
This sequence comes from Paracoccaceae bacterium, assembly GCA_007121115.1. Lineage (GTDB taxonomy): Bacteria > Pseudomonadota > Alphaproteobacteria > Rhodobacterales > Rhodobacteraceae > Rhabdonatronobacter. The sequence goes on from SKMI01000148.1 coordinate 3,534, forward strand.
GCTGGCCGATGACACGGCCTTCGCCACCCGCGGGGCCACGCCGCCCGTGGCCCGCAACTCGGTCCGCGCGCCGCAGGTGAGCGCCAGCGACTTCCGCCATCAAGGCACCCCGGAGGCCCATGTCATCGGCATCGTCCCCGGCAAGATCATCACCGAACACCTGCGCGAAACGGTCCCGGCAACCGACGGCGACCAGCCCCCGGACCGCGCGCGCGACCTCGCCCGCATCGCGGTGATCGAGCGCCATGGCGTCAACGGCAACATCGCCACCGGCTTCGTGCGTGGCTTCGGCATGACGCGCGGGGCCATCGCGTCGACCGTCTGCCATGACCATCACAACATCGCCGTGGTGGGGCAGGACTACGCCGACATGGCGCAGGCCGCGAACCGGCTGGGGGAGATCGAAGGCGGCTTCGTGGTCGTCGACGGCGGAGCGGTGCTGGCCGAACTGCCGCTGCCGGTGGCCGGGCTGATGTCGCTGGAGCCGTTCGAGGCCGTGCACGCGCGCATGATCGCCCTGCGCGATGCCGCGCGTTCCCTGGGCGTGACGCTGGAAGAGCCGTTCCTGCAACTCGCCTTCCTCGCCCTGCCAGTGATCCCGCATCTGAAGATCACCGACCACGGCATGGTCGATGTGGACCGCTTCGAAGTGATCTGAGCGGCTACCCGGCGCCCCGCCGGGCGCTTGCGCCCGGC
>SKMI01000116.1 GCA_007121115.1 Paracoccaceae bacterium
AGGCCGACCTGCACGCCGGTGGGCAGCATCGAGCCGTCGGCAGCGCTGATGGTGCCGGCGCGGGTGAACTGCTGGTAATGCAGATCGGCGAATTCGGCGCGGCGCGCGTTGTAGCCGGTGGTGGACATGTTCGCCAGGTTGTTGGCGATGGTGTCGACGCGCAACTGCTGCGCTCCCATGCCCGAGGCGGCGATCTGCAGGGCTTTCATGAGGTGGCTCCTTTGGCGGTATGGGTCATCAATCAGGGGTTGCTTAGCGGCCAAGGGTCTGTATCACGTTGCGTTGGCGCTCATCCTCGCGTTCCAGAAAGCGCTGACCCTGTTCATAGGCGCGCTGCACCTCGATCATGCGTGCGATCTCGGTCAGCGGCTCCACGTTCGAGGCTTCCAGAAACCCCTGCACGATCTGCGCCCCCGCCACCGGCTCGGTGCCGCGTTCGACGGCAAACAGCCCGCCCGCCTCGCGCCGCAGGTCGGTGGGATCCGCGGGCGCGTGCAGGTCGATCTGCGCCAGCGGGCGACCATCAGCGGAAAGCGTGCCGTCGCGGGCCACGGCGATGGCGCGGGCATCGGGCGGGATGAAGATCGGCGCGCCGCCGGCGTCGAGCAGGCGGTGGCCATCCATGTTGACCAGTTCGCCCGCCGCGTTCGGGGTGAAGGCGCCGGCCCGCGTCAGCCGCTCGCCGCGTGCGGTTTCGACCATGAAGAACCCCGGCCCCTCGATCGCCATATCGAAGCTGCCGCCGGTCTCTTGCAGTGCGCCTTGCAACATGGTGGTCTGGCGCGTGTTGCCATGCGCCATGGACAGCGACGCCCCGGCGCCATCCAGGCGCTTGACGTGTTCGGCGAACACCACGCCCTCGCGCCGGAAGCCGGTGGTGCCGGCGTTGGCGATGTTGTGCGCGATCACCTGCAATTCGCGCATCAACCCGGTCTGGCGGGTCAGGGTGACGTATTCGGCGTTGTTCATAGCGCCCCCCCGGCCACCAGCGGCACGATCCAGTCCTGAAAGAAAGCCACCAGCGTGGCCGACATGAAGCTCATGGAAATCCAGAAGACGATGACGATGGCCGCGAGCTTGGGCACGAAGGTCAGCGTCATCTCCTGGATCGAGGTCAGCGCCTGAAAGAGCCCCACCGCAACGCCCGAGATCAGCGCCGCGGCCAGAATCGGCGTGGAAATCACCACCGCGACCCAGAGCCCGTTGCGCAAGGTGTCGAAGAAGACGGCCTCGGCCATGGCTCAGACCGGCATCCGCAGGATTTCCAGATACGCCTCGACCACCTTGTTGCGCACGGTCACGGCGGTTTCGACGGCCAGTTCCGCCTCGGCCAGCGCAGTGACCAGCCGGTGCGGGTCACCCTGACCGATCAGGGTCTCGGCAGCGGCGGTCTCGCCCGCGCGCAGGGTGTCGGCAAAGCTTTGCGCGGCGGTGCCCGCGGCCTCGGTGAGGCCGCCGCGGGCGGTGGCCGGGTCCGGCAGGGTCGCGCTGCGGGCGGCGCCGTAGGTGCGGGCGGCGGCAAGGGCAGATATGTCCATTGAGGCTTCTCCTCGGGGATGGTGTTGCCGCCATGGGCGGCGTTGGTCTGCACCGGCCCATGTCCTCGGACCGGACGATGGTCGGTTTCGGCGGCGGCCCACCTTCGCCTGACGGGTGCGTGGCTTGGCGGTTTCCGGTCCCCGCCCGGGCGCAGGTGTCTTCATTCGGCGGCAACCGGGTGCCGCCTGCTGCCGTCAGGCGGCAGCGTGGAGCAAGGCGCGTGCGGCCGTTCGCAGGACATGACGCGATCAGCGCGGCGGCCCGGGCTCAGGACAATGTGCCAAGACGGGGCGCCGGGGGAGGGATCTCGGCACCGCGCCGGAGGCCGGGGCGGGTGTGGGCACTGGCACGGGCGCGCAAGTGCCGTTGTTGCCCGGTCTGCGGCACATCGCGGGCAGAGGCATCGGCGGGGGTCGGAACTCGGTCATCAACAAGGTCCTCTGGAATGGGAATCAGTCGGCATCACCGGCGCAGAAGTTCCAGGAGCCCCTGCGCCATCTGGCGGGTCTGGTCGAACATGCGCAGATTGGCCTCGTATCCGCGCTGCGCCTCGCGCGCGTCGGCGACCTCGAGCATCAGCGCGACGTTGGAGCCGAGGTAATGCCCGGTTTCATCGGCCAGCGGGTGGGCGGGGTCATAGACCTGCGCCAGCGCGCGGGGGTCCAGCCGCACCGGGCCGACCTGCACGCCGGGGCCCCCGCCCTCGGCCCGCCCGGCCTGCGCGGGGCTGACCCGGAAGTCCACGGTCTTGCGCCGGTAACCGGGCGTGTCAGCATTGGCAATGTTTTCGGAAACATGGCGCAGCCGTGTGGCCTGCGCCTGCATCCCCGAGGCGGCAAGGGCGAAGCTGTCGGCAAGCGGGTTCATCGCGCCCTCCCTCAGCGACCGAGGCTGGTGCGCAGGATGGTGCGCGCGCTGGTATAGGCGGAAAGCGCGGTCTCATGGTCGAGCCGCGCGCGGGCGGCGCGCATCATCTCATTCTCCAGCGAGACGGTGTTGCCGTTGGGCTTGACCGTGGCGGGGTTACGTTCGGCCCTGGCCTGCAACGCGGCCCCCGCGCCCCCGCCCAAATGCCCCGCGCGCGTGGCCCTGGGCGCCGTCACGCCCCGCATCCAGGTGGCGAAATCCGGCAGGGTGCGAGCGCGATACCCCGGCGTGTCGGCATGGGCGATATTCTGCGCGAAGGCGCCCTGCCGGGCCGAAGCGTGCCGCGCCGCGTCCTGCGCAAGCTGCATGATCGATGGGGCAGAGATCATCAGGGCTTCTCCCGTGCTGTCTACACCAAGGATTAAGGGTGATTCGTTTAGAAACCGTAATCGGGAACGCGGATCGCGGCGCCCCCATGACAGGAGCCAGCCCATGTTCGACACCCTTAGCACCACCTTGCGCGATATCCGGCCCGTCGCCCATTGCGGGCGTGTCAGCGGGGTAGCGCGCGGGGTCATTTCCGTCACCGGCCTGACTCATGTGGCGCGGCTCGGCGACCGGTTGCGGATCGACCGCGGCACCGCCGGCCCGCTGGAGGCCGAGGTGCTGAAACTCGGCGCCGACACCATTGCCGCCCTGCCCGAAGGCGCGACCGAAGGCATCGCTCTGGGGCAGGATTGCGTGCATCTGGGCGCGCGCGGGATCGCGCCGCAGGATGGCTGGATCGGGCGCATCATTGACCCGTTTGGCCGCCCGCTCGATGGCCGTCCGCTGTTTCCCGGCCCGCAACCTCGCCCGCTGCGCGCCCCCCCGCCGGACCCGGTGCGCCGCGGGCGGCTGGGCGCGCGGCTGGCCACCGGCATGGCGGTCTTCGACACGCTGCTGCCGCTGGTCACCGGTCAGCGCATGGGGCTCTTCGCGGGCTCGGGCGTGGGCAAGTCGCTGCTTCTGGCGCGGCTCGCCCGCGCGATGGAATCCGACGTGGTGGTCATGGCGCTGATCGGCGAACGGGGCCGCGAATTGCGCGAATTCGTCGACGATACGCTCGGCCCCGAGGGGCTGGCGCGCACGGTGATCGTGGCCGCGCCCTCGGACCGTTCGCCGCTGGAGCGACGGCGCTGCGCATGGGCAGCGATGTCGGTGGCCGAACACTTCCGTGACCAGGGCCGCCAGGTGCTGCTGTTGGCCGACAGTATCACCCGCTTCGCCGAGGCGCACCGCGAGGTGGCGCTGGCCGCGGGCGAACCGGCCAGCCTGCGCGGCCACCCGCCCAGCATTGCGCATGAGATCATGGCACTGGCCGAACGCGCCGGGCCGGGGGCGGATGGCGCAGGCGCGATCACGGCGCTGTTCACGGTGCTGGTGGCCGGGTCGGACATGGAGGAGCCGGTGGCCGACATCCTGCGGGGCGTGCTGGATGGGCACACGGTCATGGACCGCGCCATCGCCGAACGCGGGCGCTTTCCGGCCATCGACGTGCTGCGCTCGGTCTCGCGCAGCCTGCCCGCCGCCGCCACGCCCGAGGAAAACGCCCGCATCGCCGAGGCGCGGCGCCTGCTGGGCGCGTATGACCGGGCGGAACTGATGATCCAGTCCGGGCTCTACGAGCCCGGGTCCGACCCTTTGGTCGACCGCGCGGTGCAGCTCTGGCCGGAACTCGATGCCTTCGTCGGGCGCGAGGCGCCGGGCGGGATCCTGCAGAGCTTTGCCATGCTGGCGCGGATCCTCGATACACCCAGCGCTCGG
>SKMI01000216.1 GCA_007121115.1 Paracoccaceae bacterium
GCGGGTGGGTGGCGCTTCGGGGGCGTTCCCCGCTCCGCCGGAGGCGCCTCAGCCCGCGATTTCGAAGCGGTAGCTTTCGATCACCGTATTCGCCAGCAGCTTCTCGCACATGGCGCGGACCTGATCCTCGGCGCTGGCGCGGTCGCTGGTGGCCAGCTCCAGCTCGATCAGCTTGCCCTGCCGGACGCCCGCGACTCCTTCGAACCCCAGCGCCCCCAGCGCGTGACGCACCGCCTCGCCCTGCGGGTCCAGCACGCCGTCCTTCAACATCACTTCCACTCGGGCTTTCATCGACCAGCCTTTCAGTTCATCAGCTTCGGCTTGGGCATCGGCGTCGCCGCATTGGGCATCACACCCAGACGCCGGGCAACTTCGGTATAGGCGTCCGATAGATTGCCCAGATCGCGGCGGAACACGTCCTTGTCCAGCTTCTTGCCAGTCTTCATGTCCCACAAGCGGCACGAATCCGGGCTGATCTCGTCGGCGACGATCAGGCGCTGGAAATCGCCGTCATAGACCCGCCCGATCTCGATCTTGAAATCCACCAGCTTGATGCCGACGCCCAGCATCACGCCGGACATGAAATCGTTCACCCGCAGCGCCAGCGCCACCATGTCGTCCAGATCCTGATGCGTCGCCCAGCCGAAGGCCAGCACATGCTCCTCGCTGACCAGCGGGTCGCCCAGCTTGTCATCCTTGTAGTAGAATTCGACGATGGGCCGGGGCAGTGCGGTGCCCTCCTCGATCCCCAGCCGCTTGGCAATCGACCCGGCGGCGACATTGCGCACCACCACTTCCAGCGGAATGATCTCGACCGCGCGGATCAGTTGCTCGCGCATGTTCAGGCGGCGGATGAAATGGGTGGGCACGCCGATGGTGTTCAGCCCCGACATGAAGAATTCGGACAGCCGGTTGTTCAGCACGCCCTTGCCGTCAATGATGTCATGCTTTTCCGCGTTGAAGGCGGTGGCGTCGTCCTTGAAATACTGGACCAGCGTGCCGGGTTCGGGGCCTTCGTAGAGGATCTTGGCCTTGCCTTCGTAAATCTTGGTGCGGCGTGCCATCAATGTCTCCGGAACAGGGATCGCCTGCGCGCGGCCCTTTTGGCCGCCGCAGGCGTGTTGGCGCTGCTATACGCCAAGCGCCCCGAGGGGGCAAGCGCGGCGGGCAGGCACGCTGCGGCGCCGTGGCGCGATTTCCGGGTTGCGGCGCGCGCGCCCTGCGGCCATATCAGGACCAGTCAGCAGCACCACAGGGGGCGATCCCGCCATGAGCACATTCGACGACCGCGAACGCGCATTCGAGAACAAGTATGCCCATGACATGGAAATGCAGTTCAAGGCCGTGGCCCGGCGCAACAAGCGGCTGGGTCTGTGGGCCGCCGGGTTGCTGGGCAGGACCGGGCAGGCCGCCGAGGATTACGCCATGGAGGTGATCCGCGCCGACTTCGAGGAGGCCGGCCACGAGGATGTGTTCCGCAAGGTCATGGCCGATCTGCAGGGCCAGGCCGACGAGGCGACAATCCGCGCGAAGATGGAAACCCTGCTGGCCGAGGCCAAGCAGGAACTGCTGGAGCAGGGCTGAACCCGGACCGCGCAGCACGCCACGCGCGGCCACGCACCATCGGGAGCCACAAGATGACCGACCCACTCAGCGCTGCGCTGGCCAGGCGTGACTGGTTGCTGGCCGATGGCGCCACCGGCACCAACCTGTTCAACATGGGCCTGCAATCGGGCGATGCGCCCGAGCTGTGGAACGTGGAGGCGCCCGAGAAGATACGCGCACTCTATCAGGGCGCGGTGGAGGCCGGGTCGGACCTGTTCCTGACCAACTCTTTCGGCGCCAATGCCAGCCGGCTGAAGCTGCACGGCGCCGAGGCGCGGGTGCATGAGTTGAACCGCGCCGCCGCTGCGCTGGGGCGCGAGGTCGCCGAAGCCAGTGGGCGGGACGTGGTCGTCGCCGGGTCAATGGGCCCGACGGGCGAGATCATGGCGCCCATGGGCAGCCTGACCCACGACATCGCGGTCGAGATGTTTCATGAGCAGGCCGAGGGGTTGAAGGCGGGCGGGGCCGACGTACTCTGGGTCGAAACCATCAGCGCGGTCGAGGAATTCGCCGCCGCCGCCGAAGCCTGTGCGCGCGCCGGGATGCCCTGGTGCGGGACCATGAGCTTCGACACTGCCGGGCGGACCATGATGGGCGTGACGGCCGCGGACTTCGTGACGCAGGTGGAGAGGCTGGCGCACCCGCCGCTCGCCTTTGGTGCCAACTGCGGGGTGGGCGCATCGGACCTGTTGCGCACCGTGCTGGGGATCGCGGCGCAGGGACCGGCGCGGCCGGTGATCGCCAAGGGCAACGCGGGCATCCCGAAATACGTGGACGGGCATATCCATTACGACGGCACGCCGGAGCTGATGGCCGATTATGCGGTGCTGGCGCGCGACAGCGGGGCGCGCATCATCGGCGGCTGCTGCGGAACCATGCCCGAGCACCTGCGTCTCATGCGCGCGGCGCTGGAAGAGCGTCCGCGCGGCGAACGTCCGGGGCTTGAGGCGATTGCCGAGGCTCTGGGCGGGTTCTCCTCGGCGTCCGACGGCAGCGACGGCGGCGGGACCCCGCGCGCCGGGGGACGGCGACGGCGCCGCGGGTGAGCGACCCGGCTCAGGCGAAAGGGTCCTCGGGGTAGCGCACGCCGATCAGGCACAGGCCATACGGCGGGGCGACCGGGCCGCAGGCGGCGCGGTCGCGGGCCTTCAGTGCGTCGCGGACTTGTCCGGGCGACCAGGCCCCGGCGCCTGCCCGTTCCAGCGTGCCGACGATGCTGCGCACCTGGTTATGCAGGAAGGAGCGCGCGCGCAGGGTGATGCGGATCTCCTGACCGCCGGGCGTGGGGTGTGCGGTGACGGTGATTTCGTCCAGCGTCTTGACCGGGGACAGCGCCTGGCACTGGCTGGCGCGGAAGGTGGTGAAATCATGATGCCCGACCAGATGCGCGGCGCCCGCCTGCATGGCCGCCGCGTCGAGCGGGTGCGGCACATGCCAGACCCGCTGCGCATCCAGCGCGGGCGGGGCGCGGCGGTTGAGGATGCGGAAGGCATAGGCGCGCTCGATGGCCGAAAAGCGGGCGTGGAAGTCGTCAGCGACCTGCGCGGCCTTGAGCACGGCGACGGGATGCGGGCGCAGATGCGCGTTGAGCGCGGCGCGCAGCCGGAACGGGTCCCAGGGGCGGGTCAGGTCGCAATGCGCCACCTGCGCGGTGGCGTGCACCCCGGTGTCGGTGCGCCCGGCGGCGGCGATGGACGGGGTGTTCGGGTCAAGACGGTGCAAGGCGTCCTCGATGGCGCCCTGCACCGACGGCAGCGCCACCTGCCGCTGCCAGCCGCGAAATGGCGTGCCGTCGTATTCGATGCGGAGGGCGTAGCGGGGCATGGGCGTGCTGCTAGCGGATTTCGCGGGCTGGGGGAAGCGGGTGTGATGGAAGCGGATACGGGGGGCTCCCGCCCGTCGCCCGCGCATCGAAGATGCGCCGCCGCCCGTTGGGCCGGGCGGCGCGGGCAAGCCCGCGCCGCGGGGGGCGCCGCCCCCGTCCGGCCCTTTTGGGGCCGGACTCCCCCGGAGTATTTCCGGCAAGAAAACGGGAGGGGGCGCGCAGGGCTTGATGGGTGTGTTCGGGTATTTCTGGCAAGATGAAGTCGAGGCGGGCGCAGAGGCCTTGGGGGCGGTGTGTCAGCGTGGCATGTGCCGGGCGCGCCAGGTGGCCCAGGCTTCGGGGGTGTCGAGGTCGGTGGTGGCGCGGTCGTCTTGCAGCGGGTGGTGCCGGGTCGTGGCGGGCAGCAGGGGGCGGGCGCCCTGGTCGCCGCGCAGCGCGCGCAGGGCCGGGAACAGGGGGCGGGGCAGGATCACCGGGTGGCCCGGGGTGCCGGTGGCGGTGGCGGCGCGGAGGGGGGTGTCGGGGCGGCGTGACCAGGCGTGGAAGAGTGCCGCGATATCGTCGGTGGTGATCCCGGGCATGTCGGGCAGGAGGATCATCAGCGCGCGGGTGCCGGTCTGCGTCGCCCAGGCAGCGCCTGTGCGGAGCGAGGCGGCCATGCCTTCGGCGGCCTCGGGCACGGGCAGGACCGTCACGGCCAGACCGTCCAGCGTGGCGCGGCGGGCGGGGTCCGCGGGGCGCAGGGTGACGGCGGTGGCGGCACCGCTGGCC
>SKMI01000012.1 GCA_007121115.1 Paracoccaceae bacterium
CGCGGGGGGCGCTGCCCCCTGCCCAACCCCCTGAAGGGGCTGGGCTCCCCCGGGAGTATTTTGGGCAAGATGAAGATACAGACCTGCGCGATGTGCTTCGGGGGCCGCAAGCTATTGATCGCGGACCCCTGTCGCCCGTCCGCGCGCGTCAGCGCGCGCCCGGCCCAACGGGATGACGGACGCGTCAGCGGACGGAAGACGGGCGGGAGCCCCCGTTTCTGCTTCATGCGCAAGGCCGCGTGCGTGTCGCCGCACGCAGTTCCTTTCGGCGCGCGGCCTCAAGGGCTCAGTCGATGACCTCGACCAGTTCCACGCGGCGGTTGAGCGCGCGCCCGGCTTCGGTGCGGTTGGTGGTGATCGGCGACATCGGCCCCGCGCCGGCCGGGCGCAGCCGGTCACTGGCGATCCCGTGACGGTCGCGCAACCACGCCACCACTGCGCTGGCGCGGTCCAGCGACAGGCGCAGGTTGTAGTCGAAGCTGCCCACCCCATCGGTATGGCCGACCACCAGCAGCCCGAGTTCCGGACGCTCCTGCATGAGCCCGGCCACGGTCGCCAGCGCGTCCGCCGATTCCGGCAGGATCTCGGCGCGGTCGAATTCGAACAGGATCGCGTTGACCACCACACGCCCGTCCGCAAGCAGGCCGCTTTCCAGTTCGGTCGCGTCCTGCACGGCGGGGGGCTCTGCGCCGGGCGCCTCGGCCACGGGCTCGGGTTCAGGTTCGGGTTCGGGTTCCGGCGCGGTCTCGACGGGCAGAAGGTCGAGCAGCGCCATGTCCTCGATATCGACGACATTCACCGTCAGCCGCCGATTGCGCTGTCGGCTGTAGATCGTCAGTGCGACCACCTGGGTCTCTTCGGCGTTGCGCGCCAGGATATAGGCAATCTCGGAGCCACGGCCGGGCTGGAAGGCCAGACCGGCACCGGTCAGCATGTGGCTCGGGCTGCGATAGCTCAGGTCATCGTCCATGCCATGCACGATGATCTCGAAGCCCTGGTTCTGGAAATGCTGCAGATAGGTGCGATAGAGCCGCAGGATCGCGGTTTCCGCGCCGTCGATGGTGTATTCCATCCGGGTATGCGCCCCTTCGACGGTCAGGATCTCCGGCTCTTCGTCACGGACTTCGGGTGCGGCGGGAAGCTCCAGAACGGCGAAGTCGGTGAACTGATCCCCGGTGATGTAGCCGCCCGGCGGCAATGGCACGGCGGGGTGCGGCACCGCGCCGTCGATGGCGCGCTGGGCATCGGCGGGCAGGGCCGTGAGGGTCATCACGGCAAGGAGGACGAGAAACAACCGCATGGGCAGACCTTTCCTTGAGACGCCGGAAACCCGGGCGTGTGCAGACAAAATATCCACGCAGAATAGCGATTCATTTCGCGCGGGAACAAGCCCCTGTTTCGGCGGGCGACCAGGATCGCAACAGAGCGGAGCCCGCCCGCGTCCGACGACGGGGCAGGCGGCCTGCGGGTCCGGGAAGCGGGCGTGGTATCAGCGCCCCGTCATGCGCTTGAGCCAGCCCCTGGGCTTTGCGCCATCACTGTCCTGGTCCGCGTCGGCGCTGTCCACCGGCGCGCCCTCCGCTGCGTCCTCAGCGCCGGGTCCCTCGACAGCCGCCTGGAAGCGCTCGAAGAACTGATCGGCCAGCTTGCGGGCGAAGCCGTCGATGATACGGCTGCCCAGCTGCGCGAGCTTGCCCCCGACCTTGGCCTCGACCTCGTAACTCAGTTGCGTGCCCTGCTCCGTGGGGGCCAGCCGCACGCGCGCCTCGCCACGGGCGAACCCGGCGGCGCCGCCCTTGCCCTCGCCCTGCAGGGTGGCGCTTTCGCCCTCGGTGATGTCGGTGATCTTGATCGCCCCCTTGAAGCGGGCCTTCACCGGGCCGACCTTCTGCAGCACCACCGCCTCGAACCCGTCTTCGCGCGAGCCGCTCAGTTCCTCGCATCCGGGGACGCATTGGCGCAGCACATCGGCGTCGAAAAGCGCCGCCCAGACGTCCTGCGGTGGCGCGGCGATCTCGCGCGTGTCCTTCATTTCCATGGCACTCTCCCCCCGGTGTTCATGCTGCTGTCCAAGCTGCCCGGGCAGCATAGGGGGTAGGGGCGCATGGCGAAAGCGGGGCTTTGGTCGGACCGACCTTGGTCGGAAGGGAGGGGCTGCGATGTTTCGCGTTTGCGCGTGTGGTGGTAGGTTCGTGGTAGTGGGTGAGAGGGGCTTAAGGGGATGCAATCGACCGGAAATGACACCGGAAATGGCCCGTCAGCCAGGCCGGCGCAGCGCGACTTGCAGCGTGCGCTGATCGTCGATGACCATCCGCTGTTCTGCGACGCGCTGGCCCTGACCCTGCGCGGCGTGGCCGGGATCGGCGCAATCGAAACCGCAGGCTCGCTGGCGGCGGCGCTGGCACGTCTGGCGCGGGGACAGCCCGTCGATGTCGTGGTTCTGGACCTCGATCTGCCGGATGTGGACGGGTTGGACGGGCTGTTGCGGTTGCGCACCGACGCGCCGCAGACCCCGGTGCTGGTGGTTTCGTCCATGAGCGGCAATGCGCTGATCGGCGCCGTGCTGGCGGCAGGGGCGGCCGGCTTCGTGCCCAAACATTCTGGTCGCGAGAGCTTTCGTGCCGCCTTCGAGGCCCTGCGCGCAGGCCGCACGCACCTGCCCGAAGACTTTTGCGCCGAGGATGCCGCCGCGCGTCCGGCCTCGGCGGCCATGGCGCGCATGGCGCAACTGACCCGGCAGCAGGCGCGCATCCTCGACCTTATCTGCCAGGGGATGTTGAACAAGCAGATCGCCTATGAGCTTTCCATCGCCGAAACCACGGTGAAGGCGCATGTGACGGCGATCATGCGCAAGCTCGGGGTTCAAAGCCGCACCCAGGCGGTGCTGATCGCCCAGCAGGCGCGGTTCTCGGCCGTCACCCCCGAAGGCTGAGCGGAACGCGGAAAGAGCCGCGCGCCGCTCCGAAAAACCCGATTGCACCATGGCGCCCCTGCGCCTATACACGCTGCCACGGATGCACCCGTAGCTCAGCTGGATAGAGCGCTGCCCTCCGAAGGCAGAGGTCACAGGTTCGAATCCTGTCGGGTGCGCCAATGAAATCAGAGACTTAGCGGCTATGCGTGAGGGCGGGACAGAAGCTAGCTAGCAGATAGCCAGCAACTTAGCGCCGCGAAGGCGGAGGTATCAATCCGCAGTATTCGCCAGTGGCCGAGTCGGCCCCAGCCGCCGCCAGCTCCAATGACCTGCCCTCAGGGCACCACCGCCTCCATCTCCGCCAGAAACTGCTCACGCCGCGTGACCTTCTTCTTCATGGCATCGCGCAGGCCGGGAAAGGCAGGCTGTTTCGGCATCGACTGGGCGCCTCGAAAGCGTTGCCCCAGACTACCAGATCACGCCGGACGCGGCAGGTTTTTCAGACGTTCCCTAGCTCGAACTGTCCGAAAGCGTCGCTCTGCTCTGCCGCCGCGCGATACCAGAGCAACGCATTGGCAGTGTTCTGAGGAACACCCAAACCATTCATATACAAACGAGCTAAGCTGCGTTGTCCCGGCGTATGCCCCTGCTCGGCGGCCTGTCGATACCACCGCGCAGCCACTGAAAAGTTCTGCTCTATGCCGTTCCCGTCTTCAAACATCATCCCAATGCCCAACTGTGATTGAGCAACTCCACGAGCGGCAGCCGCGCTCCAAATTGCCATGGCCGTGTCATAGTTACCGTCCACAAAGGCATTCAAACCGGCATCGAAGTCCTGCGCAGAACCGATTGTTGGCGCGAGCATCAGCACCAATGCAGCGCAACGAATGGCTTTCATCATGGCATTTCTCCCGAAAATGCCACCAGCAGCGCGGCTCGGCGCTGGCTGGCGCGTGTCGCATCAACTATTCATTTTGGGGGCAGGTTTGCCAATATGAACGACGCTCTTCCCATCACCGGCCACGGCGCGCAGGCGGGCCAAGGTGAAGGTCTGATGCACCGACCCTGCGCGATGTTTGCCCACAAGCCCCAGCCGCAACCCCGCCACATCGCGCCCGAGCCCCGCCTGCCAGTCCCCCGCGCGCAGCGATGCGACCTCGGGCAGCAGGCGGCGGTTCAGCGCCAGCATCATCAGGAGCGTCAGTTCCGCCGTCGTGGTCTTGCGCGAGGCGGTGCCGCAGACGGTCACCCCCTGCGCGCGGGCGGCC
>SKMI01000343.1 GCA_007121115.1 Paracoccaceae bacterium
CGCCCGCATGACCCTGCCGCCTGCGACCGGGTGCTGGCGGCCCTGCGCCGCTGGGCGCTGCGCTACTGCCCCTGGGTGGGGGCCGAGGGCACCGATGGCCTTGTGCTGGACATCACCGGCGCGGCGCATCTGATGGGGGGCGAGGCGGCGCTGCTGGCCGACCTGCTGGCGCGCACCCGCCGCATGGGCTTCGCCGCGCGCGGGGCCATCGCCGAGACGCGCGGCGCCGCCTGGGGACTGGCGCGCTTCGGCGCGGAGGCCGAGATTGCACCCGTAGGGCAGGGGGCCGAGGTCATCGGCGAACTCCCCCTCGCCGCCCTGCGGCTGGAGGACGAGGCGCTCGCCGCCCTTACCCGGCTGGGCCTGCGGCAGGTGCGGGATCTGGCGGCGCTGCCGCGCGCGTCATTGGCCCGGCGGTTCGGGCAGGGGGTGCTGTTGCGGCTGGATCAGGCGCGGGGTGCAGTGCCCGAACCCGTCACCCCCGCAGCCGAACCGCCGCCGCTGGCGGTGCGGCTGAGCTTTCCGGACCCCATCGGGCTGCGCGATGACATTGCCGCCGGGCTGACGCGGCTGCTGGAGCGGCTGTGCACCCACCTCGCCGCCGCGGACCTGGGCGCGCGGCGGCTGCGGCTGGAGCTTCTGCGCGCCGACGGCACGCGGGCCGAGGCGCAGATCGGCCTCGCCCGCCCCATGCGCAGCGCGCCGGACATGGTGCGGCTGTTCGACCGGGCGCTGGACGAAATCGACGCGGGCTTCGGGATCGACGCGCTGCGCCTGACCGCGCCGGTGACCGAACCCATGCCCGCAGCGCAGATCACCACCACCGGGCAGGCGCAGGCCGATGCGCTGGGCGATCTGCTGACCCGGCTGGGCAACCGCGTGGGCTTCGAGCGGTTGACCCGCTTCCTGCCCGCCGACAGCCACATCCCCGAACGCAGCTTCCTGACCGCCGCCGCCGCCCATGCCGCCCCCGCCCCGCACTGGCCCGCCCCGCCCCCGCGCCCGCTGACGCTCTTTGCCCCCGAGCCGCTGACCGCCCGCGCCAGCGCCCGCCCGCCGCGCCGCTTCCTCTGGCGCCGCCGGACGTTCCATCTGCACCACGCCAGCGGGCCGGAACGGATCACCCCGGAATGGTGGCTGGACGATCCCGCCTGGCGTTCGGGCCTGCGCGACTACTGGCGGGTGGACACGCGCGAAGGGCCGCGGCTGTGGCTCTTCCGCACCCCGCAGGACGGTGGGGTGTGGTTCGTGCAGGGGGAATTTGCCTGAAAACCGCACGGCTCCGGTATCTGGTATACCATGCATGAGGCGCAACGCAGACATTCCGGATCGGCAATGGAATGGTCAGCAATGATGTCCTATCTTGACGAACAGGGAGGGGAACGACAGCAACAGAGAGGCGTTCCTCATGGCTTATATCTCGACCAACACCCGCAGCGAAACCGGTCGCAATGACGCCGGAACCGGCCTGCGCGACTTCTTCACCGGCCTTGCCAACGGCTTTGCCGCCTACACCGAGCGGCGTGCGCGCACTGACCAGATGCGCGCCCTGAACCGGCTGAGCGATGCCGAACTCGCACACCGCGGCCTGAGCCGCGAGCAAATCCCCTACCACGTGTTCCGCGACCGGTTCGGTTACTGATCGGCGTCGGTCCGGCGCGCGGCGGCGGGTGCGAGGGCGCGGGAAAATGCCCTGAACCCTACGCCACACCGGTTGGTGCGGTTCGGATTCGGGTTGCGATGGTGGTAGAAAACCGCCATCGCGTCTCCGTGATATCACCCTCACCGCCAAGGATTGTACATGACCACCGAAGCCGAAATCGCCGCCTTGTTCGACCGCTGGAACGCGGCTCTGCAAACACTGGATTCCAAGGCCGTCGCTGCGCTCTACGCGCCCGATGCGGTGCTGCTGCCGACGGTCTCGAACCAGGTGCGCCGCACCCCGACCGAGATCGAGGACTACTTCGTCCAGTTCCTGAAAAAGCGCCCCTACGGCACGATCCTGCAGGCCAATATCCGCATCTTCGGTGATCTGGCCATCGACTCGGGCGTCTATGCGTTCAAGCTGACCACCGAAGAGGGCGAGATCGAGATGCTGTGCCGCTACACCTTTGTCTATCGCCGTGACGGCGAGGATTGGCGGATCATCGAGCATCACTCCTCGTTCATGCCGGAATACACCACGCGGCCCGGCCCGCCCGCGGAAGCGGCCTGAAGCGCCCCGGCACGTTAACCAGTCCGCCCGAAATCGCGCGACACAGCGCCCCGTGCAAGACTTCATTAGTCCGCACGCGCCATCCTGTGCGGTGGGTGAACGGGAATTCTGCACGGGTGGTGATGTGTCGGTGGTGGCCCCTTTTCAGCATGTCGACATGATTCTGGTTGATCGCAACCTGCTGGCCGCATTGTGCCGCAAGAATGGACTGCGCCGGGCCGAGGCGCTGATCGCCGAAACGGTCGCCCTGATCAGCACCGACATGGATCGCATGCATGCGATCTATCGCAACGGCGGCGCGGCTGAGATGACCGCTTGCGCGCAGGCCCTGTCACGCCACGCGGCCGCGATCGGGCTGACGACGCTGGCGCGCGTCACCCGCGATCTGGCGCTCTGCGCGCGCAGCGGCGACGGCGTGGCCTTTGCCGCCGTCTGGGCGCGGTTCGAACGGACCGGCGCGCCGTCGGTGCGGATGCTGTGGTCCGCCGCTAACCGCCGCGTCTGACCGAAAGCCGACAGATCGCCCACCACAAACCGGGCCCCGAGCCGCGCAGGCACTGCGACAGGCCATGTGCTACCGTTTCCGCTCTGACGCGTACATCGACTTGCAGGCCCGGCGCGATGCGCTAGGCTGCGCGCACGGCATCTGGGCGGAGCGCGGCGACCTGTCGTCAAGTGGCGAACCGTTCCGTCAAGGGAACGGTCACGGGTGCCTTCTGCATCGCCCTTGCCTGTGCCGGACACGATCGCGCGCCAGAAAACCGGAGTCCCCATGACCCAGACCCCGCCCGCAGCCACGCCCCCTTGCCCCTCGCCCGAGACCCTGGCCCGCATGGTGTTCGTGCCCGACGCGGGCACGGAAGGCATCGCCCCGGTACCGCTGCATCTGCTCGATGCCAATGCGCTGGAGGCCTGGCGCGCGGAGCAACCCGACCGTGTGCGCCAATGGCTAGAGGCCACCGGGTTCAGCGCCAAGGCCGGGCAGGTGGCGCTGCTGCCCGGTGAAAGTGGCGCGCTGGCGCTTGCGGTGGTCGGGCATGGGACCGACCGGGACCGGGCGCGCACCCGCTTCACGCTGGGTGGCGCGGTGGCGAAACTGCCTGCAGCCCGCTACGCGCTGCACCATGACCTTGCCCCGCAGGAGCTGGAAACCGAGGCGCTGGGCTGGCTGCTGGCGGGCTATCGCTACCGGCGCTTCCGGCCCGGTGCAGAGGGCGCGGACCGCTGGCCGCAGATTGTCGCCCCCGGAGGCGTGGACCGCGCGCGGCTGGAAACTCTCGCCGCCGCCGAGGCGCTGACCCGCGATCTGATCAACACCCCGGCCGGTGACATGGGTCCGGCGGAGCTGGAGGCAGTGTTTCTGGACTTGGCCGCGCGCTTCGGGGCCACGGCCTCGGTCACCACCGGCGACGATCTGCTGCCCGCCAACCTGCCGCTGATCCACGCGGTCGGTCGCGCCTCGCCCCGCGCGCCGCGGCTGCTGGACCTGCGCTGGGGCGATAGCGGCCCGCGGCTCACGCTCGTGGGCAAGGGCGTGTGTTTCGATACCGGCGGGCTGAACCTCAAGCCCGGCGGCTCCATGGGCCTCATGAAAAAGGACATGGGCGGTGCGGCCACGGTGCTGGGGTTGGCCTGGGCGGTCATGGCGCAGGGCTGGCCGGTGCGGCTGCGTGTGCTGATCCCGGCGGTGGAAAACGCCGTCGACGGCAGCGCCATGCGCCCGGGCGATATCCTGACCAGCCGCAAGGGCCTGACGGTCGAGGTCAACAACACCGACGCCGAAGGCCGCCTGGTGCTGGCCGATGCGCTGGCGCTGGCCGACGAGGAAGCGCCCGAGGCGATGATCTGCATGGCCACCCTGACCGGCGCCGCCCGCGTGGCGCTGGGCCCGGACGTGCCGCCCTTCTATACCGAGGATGACGCGCTCGCCGCCGCGCTGTCCGAGGCAGCGGCGCAGGTGCGCGACCCGCTGTGGCGCATGCCGCTGCACCGCGGCTATGCATCGATGATCGAGCCCGGCATCGCCGATCTGGACAATGCGCCCTCGGGCGGGATGGCCGGATCGGTCACGGCGGCGCTGTTTCTGGAGCGTTTCGTCGACGATGCCGCGCGTTTCGCGCATCTGGACATCTACGGCTGGCGACCCACGGCGGCCAATGCCTGCCCCAAGGGCGGCGTGGGGCAGGGCGCGCGGGCGCTGTTCGCGGCGCTGCCCGGCGTGTTGCGGCTGTGAGCGATCCGCGCGCGCTCATGTCCAACGGCCGCGTGGCGCATGTGTCGCTGCGCGGGCAGGTCGCGGCGGAGCGGTTCACCGAAGGCACCTGGATGCGTGTCTGCACGCCGGTGGCCGCGCTTCGGGACGCGCCTGGCGGGCAGGGCGGACGGCGCGCGCGCGAACTGGTGCTGCACGAGCGGTTCCTGGCGCTGGAGGAAACGTCCGAAGGGGTGTTCGGCGCCGCCGGGCGTGACGGCTATGTCGGTTGGATGGCGCCCGAGGCGCTGGCTCCGGATACCGCCCCGATGACCCATGTGGTCTGCGCGCGGCAGAGCTACCTAGCCTGCGTGCCCGAACTGAAGGACGGGCGCGACGATGTCGAGCTCGTGTCCTTCGGCACCCCCGTCCGCGTCAGTGCCACGCACGAGGACGGCCGCTGGGCCGAGGTCGGGCGCCTGCGCCCCGCCGCCGAATGCGACGGGCACAAGACCGAGTGGACCGCCTACATCCCCGCCGCGCATCTGCGCCCCCTTGGTGCGCCGGAAACCGACCCGGTGGCGGTGGCGCTGCGGTTCCTGGGCACGCCCTATCACTGGGGCGGCAACTCGGGGTTCGGGATCGACTGTTCGGGGCTGGCGCAGGCGGCGCATCTCGCCTGTGACATCGACTGTCCCGGCGACAGCGACCTGCAACGCAACGCGCTGGGAGAGGCACTGGCACCTGATGCCCGCTTGCGGCGCGGGGATGTTGTGTTCTGGCCGGGCCATGTGGGGCTGATGGTCGATGCCAGCGCCTTCGTGCACGCCACCGCATATGGCATGGCGGTGGTGGTCGAGCCCCTCGCCACCGTGGAGGCGCGGATCGGCACGCGCGCGCTGGTGCGGCGTCCGTGACGCGCTTCCCTGTCCTGCAAGACTAGCGCGACAGAACGGTTGCCCTCAGGTTCCTGGATGTCCGCGCTCTGACTGGAGCTCCAGACCCGTTCCAGATCAGCCTGCGCCAGCCGACACCACCCTGCGCCCTGATTTCATCTTGCCGCAAATACTCTCGCCGAAGGCAGCGAGCCGACAGGCTCGCTTCTCCGCAGGATAGGGCAGGAAAGGGGAGAGTCCGTCCAGTCGCCGCGCGACTCGCCGCCGATGCGTCAATTTGATCGGGAAGCGCGCTAACCCTTATCGCCGATGAGGGGCCGGGCAGCGCGCATCAGCGCGCTGCCCGGCCCAACCACCGCCTGCGCGCGCTCTGCGCGCTGGACGGTGGGCGGGAGCGCCCCGTCACCTCTTCGCGCGGCCTTTCGGTGGTGCGGCACGGCACCCTCCGGATCGATGCGCCGGTGCTGCACCTTACCGCAACCCCAGCTCCGCCAGTGCCGCATCCAGCTCGGGTGGCAGCGTGTCGTCTCCGGCGCGGGCGCGGGGCAGGTCGGCGGGCGCCTCGTCGGCGGGCAGGTAACGCCAGCCCTGGAACGGGCGGCGGGCGGCGGCGCGGGTGCGGTGGATTTCGGGGTCGAGCACCAGTGCGCAGCGGCGGATGCCGTCGGCCCCGATCCGTTCGTCCAGCCGCACCAGCCGCTGGCGGGCGCGGATCTCGCCCCGGATCACCCAATAGAGCGACCCGCCGTCCAGCAGTTCGGCGGCGCGCTTCGGCCACATGCGGGTGACGTGGACGGGCAACCCGTCGCTTCCCTGCGCGCGCCGTGTCGCCTGCCAGTCGATCAGATCCTCGACCGTGTCGGCGCCGACACAAAGCTTGAGGATATGGAGCGCTCCTGCCATGGCCGCGAGATAGCGCAGCCGTGCCACCGGGGCAATGCCGCAACCGGGCGACGCCTGCGGAGTTGATTCGGGAACAGAACTGGCGTTTCATCGTCGGGATTTGACGCATGCATTCAAAACGGGACAGGAGCGGACGCATGGCATCGGGCGATTGGTATTACGTGCAAGATGGCGAGCGGGCCGGACCTGTGTCAGGGGAAGAGATCGCGCGCCTGCTGGAGGGTGGCACGCTCTCGCCCCGCAGCCTGATCTGGCGCGAAGGGCTGGAGGGATGGCAGCAGGCCGGGGCCCATTTCGACGCCCCCCAACGCACTCCCCCATCGCCCGTACCCGGTGCGCCGCCCCCCATGCCCGGGGTCGGCGATGTCCCCCGCACAGGCACAAGTCGTGGCGCAGCATCCGATCAGGGCGGCCCGGCGGGCGAGATACAGACCGGGGCGGACGGGCTCTACATCGGCGCCCCCGCGCGCGGCTTTACCGAGGCAATCGGTGTCTGCCTGTCCAGCTACTTCACCTTCTCGGGCCGGGCCAGCCGCTCGGAATACTGGTATTTCTTTCTTTTCGGCGTTCTGGCCGGGCTTGTCACCGGGTTCCTGGATTCGATCCTCTTCGGTGTGTCCTTCGACAGCGAGGACTTCGGGCCACTGAACGGTCTGACCTCGCTGGTGCTTCTGATCCCGTCGCTGGCCGTGGGCTGGCGTCGGCTGCATGACATCGACCGCTCCGGGTGGTGGATTGGCGGGTTCTTCATCGCGATCATGCTGGCGGGCGTCATGATTGGCATGGCCGCGGTCTCGGGCGGGCTTGAGGGCATGATCGGCATGACGGCCCTGCTGGGGATCGGCGCTCTGATCTACACCATCGTGATGCTGGTTTTCCTGTGCACGCGCGGCAATCCCGGGCCGAACCGCTTTGGCTGAGGCACGCGGCCCCGGACCCCGCCCATTGCCGATATGATGGGCGCCCTTCCGCAGCGTGGCTGATGATTCCGGTCGGGTTCTCGCGGTGCCAGCGTTGACCGAGCCAAGGGTGCGGCGTATCTTGTAGGCTTTGCCTCCCCCGCCCCCAAAGGATGCGCGCCATGAGCCGTTTCGTCGCCCCGATTGCCGAACAGATCTGGGACATGAAATACCGCCTGAAGGCCGCGGACGGCACGCCCATGGACCGCACGGTCGAGGATACCTGGCGCCGGATCGCCCGCGCGCTGGCGGCGGAGGAATCTGCCCCCGACCTTTGGGAGGATCGCTTCTACGCCGCGCTCGAGGATTTCCGCTTCCTGCCCGCGGGCCGGATCATCGCCGGGGCCGGGACCGAGCGCCATGTGACGCTCTTCAACTGTTTCGTCATGGGCACCATCCCCGACAGCATGGAAGGCATCTTCGAGATGCTGAAGGAGGCCGCGCTGACCATGCAGCAGGGCGGCGGGATCGGCTATGACTTTTCGACCATCCGGCCCAAGGGCGCGCCGGTCGCGGGCGTGGCCGCCGATGCCTCGGGGCCCTTGTCGTTCATGGATGTCTGGGACGCCATGTGCCGCACCATCATGTCGGCGGGCTCGCGCCGCGGCGCGATGATGGCGACCATGCGCTGCGATCATCCGGATATCGAGGATTTCATAACCGCCAAGCAGGACGCGGCGCGGCTGCGGATGTTCAATCTGTCGGTGCTGGTGACGGACGCCTTCATGGATGCGGTCAAGGCCGATGCGCCTTGGGATCTGGTCTTCGAGGGGCGCGTCTACCATACGATCCGGGCGCGCGATCTGTGGAACCGGATCATGCGCGCGACCTACGACTATGCCGAGCCGGGCGTGATCTTTATCGACCGGATCAACGCCGCAAACAACCTGCACTATGCCGAGACAATCAGTGCCACCAACCCCTGCGGCGAGCAACCCCTGCCGCCCTATGGCGCCTGCCTCCTGGGCTCGGTCAACCTGGCGCGGCTGGTGCGCGCGCCGTTCACCGCAGACGCCGCGCTGGACATGGACGCGCTGGACGATCTTGTGCGCGTGGCGGTGCGGATGATGGACAATGTGGTGGACGTCAGCCGCTTCCCGCTGGAGGCGCAGGCGCGCGAGGCGCAGGCCAAGCGGCGCATCGGGCTGGGGGTGACCGGGCTTGCGGATGCGCTGATCCTGTGCGGGTTGCGCTATGGGGCCGACGCGGCCGTGGCGCGAACCGAGGAATGGATGCACGCGATTGCGCGGGCGGCCTACCTCGCCAGCGTCGATCTGGCGCGCGAGAAGGGGGCGTTTCCGCTGTTCGATGCCGAGGCCTTCCTGGCCTCGGGCACCATGCAGGGGATGGATGACGACGTGCGCGCGGCTGTCCGGGAACACGGCATCCGCAACGCGCTGCTGACCTCGGTCGCGCCCACGGGCACCATCAGCCTTTATGCGGGCAATGTCAGTTCCGGTATCGAGCCGGTGTTTGCCCATGAATACAAGCGCAAGGTGCTGCAGAAGGACGGTGCGCGGACCGAGGAAACGGTCCAGGATTACGCCGTCGCCCAGTGGCGGCAGATGCACGGTGATGCGGCCCTGCCCGACTATTTCGTCAACGCCCAGACACTGGCGCCGATGGATCACGTGCGGATGCAGGCGGCGGCGCAGGCCTGGGTGGACAGTTCCATCTCCAAGACCATCAACTGCCCCGAGGATATCGCCTTCGACGCGTTCAAGGACGTGTACCTCGCCGCCTGGGACATGGGCTGCAAGGGCTGCACGACGTATCGGCCCAATGCGGTCACCGGCTCGGTCCTGTCGGTGGCGGAAAGCTCCGAGGACGTGCCGCAAGCCGACACCGGCGCCGATGTCGTGTATCTCTCGACCCCTTTCGACCGCCCCGAGGCGCTGGAGGGCCACACCTACAAGCTGAAATGGCCCGGCTCCGAGCATGCGATCTACGTCACCATCAACGACACGGTCATCAACGGCCACCGCCGCCCGTTCGAGATCTTCATCAACTCCAAGAACATGGAGCATTTCGCCTGGACGGTGGCGCTGACGCGGATGATCTCGGCCGTGTTCCGGCGCGGGGGGGATGTGTCCTTTGTGGTCGAGGAGTTGAAGGCGGTGTTCGACCCGCGCGGCGGTGCGTGGGTCGAAGGGCGGTATATCCCGTCGATCCTCGCGGCCATCGGCGGGGTGATCGAACAGCATCTGGTGCGCATCGGCTTCATCGAAGGCGCCGGGCTGGGGCTGAAGACCGACCCGCAGGCGCTGCGCCGGGCGGTGGGCGAGGGTCCCCGCGGCGCCCCCTGCCCGGCCTGCAGCGCCTATGAGATGGTGATGATCGAAGGCTGCATGACCTGCCGCGCCTGCGGGCACAGCAAATGCAGCTGAGGCGCGGTTTGGGGCGGCGAGACAGGCATGGGCAGACGGAGCGGATGCATCGCTCAACGGGCGCCGCTCAGTTGTCCTGCGGCGTGGGAGAGACGTCCAGCTTTTCCTGACATGC
This sequence comes from Paracoccaceae bacterium, assembly GCA_007121115.1. Taxonomy (GTDB): domain Bacteria; phylum Pseudomonadota; class Alphaproteobacteria; order Rhodobacterales; family Rhodobacteraceae; genus Rhabdonatronobacter. Next base: position 9,667 of record SKMI01000343.1, read on the forward strand.
GGCGATGGCGTCGATGATGGACCGGGCCATGGCTGCCGTGAACTGGTCCGCGTCCAGCGCGTCGCGGCTTCTGGAACACCGCTCGGCGATATCGGTGCAGCCGATGTTCGAGGCGATGCCCTGCAACGTGTGCAGCGCAAAACCCAGGCGTTCGGGGTCCGTTTCGCCGCTGGCCGCGCGTTCGAGTGCCGCCAGCGGGACCTGCATGTCCTGAAGCGCCTGCGCGATCAGATGCTCGAAATCCGCGCCCATGATCGCGCGCAGTTCCTCTATGCGATCCATGTTCAACATGGACACACCATACAGGGCGCGCCAGCGGCGACAAGTGCAACCATCACACCGCTTCACGCACCGGACCATGCGGATCATGGGTCGTCCGTGCCGGTGGGCGGCTGCGCCAGAGGATCACCAGGACGATCCCGATATTGAGCGCGTTCCAGGCGATCCCGTTGACAAAGGCCAACCGATACGAACCGGTCAGGTCGAAGACCCAGCCCGACATCCAGCCACCCAGCGCCATGCCCAGGATCGTCGCCATGATGACAAAGCCGACGCGCGTGCCCGCTTCGCGTGCGGGCATGTATTCGCGCACGATCACCGCATACGCGGGCACGATCCCCCCCTGCGCCAGCCCGAAGATCAGGCTGACCAGATAGAGCGACACCAGCCCGTCGGCGGGCAGATACAACATCAGCGCCAGCATCTGCAGCACCGATCCGATCAGCAGCGTCAGTACCCCCCCCAGCCGATCGGCGATGAACCCCGAGACAAGGCGCGAGACCACACCGCCCAGCAGCATGAGTGACAGCATTTCGGCACCGATCGCGGGGCCATACCCCAGATCGACGCAGAGCGCGACGATATGCACCTGCGGCATGGACATGGCGACGCAGCAGGCCACGCCCGCCAGAGCCAGCATCCATGTCAGCGCCTGCGGTGAAAACGCCTGCCCGTGGGGCATGGTCCGGACATGCTGCGCGGCGGCAGCCATGCTGAGATCGGGGACCCGGCGGCGCAGCAGCAGCGCCAGCGGCACCACCAGCCCCGCCACCAGCAGCGCCAGCACCAGGCAGACCGCGCGCCAGCCGTGACTGGCCAGGACACCGGCCAGCACCATCGGCCAGATCGCGCCCGAAAGATAGTTGCCGCTGGCCGCCACCGCCACCGCCACCCCGCGGCGGCGATGGAACCACAGCGAGATGTCGGCGATCAGCGGGCCAAAACTTGCCGCCGTGCCAAGCCCGATCAGGAAATGCACCAGCGCCAGCACCGCGATTGTCGGACTGAGCGCGGCGGCGACATAGCCCAGGGCGCTGAGAATCGCCGCCCCGATCAGCGCAGCAGTGATCCCGAACCGGTCCACCGCGCGCCCGATCAACAAATTGCCCAGCGCAAACCCCAGCATGGTCAGCGCATAGGGCAGCGAGGCATCGCCGCGCGAGACCCCGAACTCGGCCTGCACCGCAGGCATGATGACGATGATCGACCACATGCCGACATTGCCGACGGTGGCGATGAGCAGCGAGATTCCCAGCCGCAGCCATGAATACCGGCTGTCGAAGACCAACGCATCGGACATGGGGTGCCCTGTCTGAAGGGGCGGCGACGGGTCGGCAAATGGCCGCACGGGTGCCGCGGTGAAGGCTCTGGCGCGCGGGCAGGCGCCGGGTGGCGGCGGGACCGATGGGTGCTGTCCGCCCCTTGCCGGCCCGCGCAGATCGCTTGCCCGGGATCAGTCCGCGGGATCAGTCCGCTGTGGCGGCGTCGGCGTCCGGGTCAGTCAGCACACCGTTTTCCCAGGTTCCGGCAACGGTCTGCCCGGACGCGTAGCGCAGCACCCCCTGGCCGTGGCGCTGGCCGTCGCGGAAATCGCCCTCGTAGACATCGCCGGTGGCATAGGTGGCGATCCCCGGTCCCTCGATCCGGCCGCCGACCCATTGGCCTTCGTAGCTGAAGCCGTCGGCCAGTTCGATCTGTCCGTGGCCGTGGCGCTCGCCCTCGGCAAAGGCGCCGCGATAGACGCTGCCATCGGGAAAGCGCATCTCGCCCTGGCCGTGCATTTCGCCTCCGCGCCACTGGCCTTCATAGACGCGCCCGTCCGGAAAGGTCATGATCCCCTCGCCTTCGCTCAAGCCGTCCACAAAGCCGCCTTCGTAGATCATGCCATCGCCGAAATCGGCACGGCCCTGACCGTGGAACTGCCCGGCGCGCCATTCGCCTTCGTAGCTGGCGCCATCGGCATAGGTGATGCGGCCCTGCCCCTCGGGCTGTCCGGCGCGGAAGTCGCCTTCGTAGACCGAGCCGTCGGGCTGCTCCAGCCGCCCCTCGCCCTCGATCCGCCCGGCGATCCACATGCCCTCGTAGCGCAGCCCGTCCGGCCCGGTCAGGACGCCCAGCCCCGCGCGCAGGTCATCCTCGAACCGGCCCTCGAAGATGCGGCCGTCGGCATGGATCACCCGCCCGCCACCGTGGCGCAGACCGGCGCGGAAGTCGCCTTCGTAGATGTCGCCGCCCGGCTGCACCAGCCGCCCTTCGCCGTGCAACTGGCCCTCGGCCCAGTCGCCTTCGTAGATCAGCCCGTCGGGGCGTTCCAGCCGCCCCTGCCCGTGGCGCTGGTCGGCGCGCACCTCGCCTTCATAGGTGGCGCCGTCCGGGTAGGTGATCCGGCCCTGACCCTCGCGCACGCCCGCGACCCAGTCGCCGTCATAGCGGTAGCCATCGGGGCGCTCCATGACGCCGGTGCCATGCGGCTGGCCCTCGGCGAAACCGCCGGTAAAGATCACCCCGTCGGCATAGACGCGGCGCCCTTCGCCCTCGATCCGGCCCTCGACCCAGTCGCCCTCGTAGGTGGAGCCGTCGGCGAAGGTCATGCGCCCCTGCCCGTGGGGGCGGCCGTCCAGGAAGGCGCCTTCGTAGACCGAGCCGTTGGGATAGCGCGCCAGCCCCTGCCCGGTGATCGCGCCGTCGACCCATTCGCCGGTGTATTCGAACCCGTTGGGCAGCCGATAGGTGCCCTGCCCGTGCTGCACCCCGTCGCGGAACTCGCCCTCGTAGATGCCGCCGTCATCATACTGGCGGGTCATGGTGCCATCGACGCCCTGGGCGAAGGCAGGCGCGGCAAGGCCGACAGCGGTCAGCACCGCCACAGCCAGAACCGGTGTCCACCGGTCGGAAAGTCTCCTGCGTGCCAACATGCGCGATACACCTCCAGCAGTGTCTGACCCCAGCCGGCCGCGTCCATGCGCGAGCCAGTCTCGCCGCTATACGCCCAAAGCCGGATGAAGCGGAGCCTAGTAGAGCGCCGCGACTTGGGCAAGGCTCCGGACGTCCCGCGACTGCGCATGACGGTTGCGCCGATGCGGTCCGGACCAGCACCGACTGCCCGGCAGCCGCGGGCGTGCCCCACAACCGGGTTTCCCTTGCGCCATGGCGTGCTATGACACCGCCAGAAAAGGCCGAGGCGCCGCTGCAGGGCGGCGCGCCGCCCAAGGCAGAACCGACCAGGGCAGAACCGACCATGACTGACCGATTTCGCCTGACGCTGGCGCAACTCAACCCCGTTCTGGGCGATCTGGCCGGAAATGCCGCGCAGGCGCGCCGCGCGTGGGAAGCGGCGCGGGACGCGGGCGCCGACCTGCTGGCGCTGCCCGAGATGTTCCTGACCGGCTATCAAACCCAGGACCTGGTGCGCCGCCCGGCCTTTGCCGCCGATTGCCGCACGCAGATCGAGGCGCTGGCCGCCGCCTGCGCCGACGGTCCCGCCATCGGGCTCGGCGCGCCGCTGCACGAGAGCGGGCAGGTCTACAACGCCTGGTTCGTGCTGGCGGGCGGGCGGATCACGGCCACGGTGCGCAAGCATCACCTGCCCAATGACAACGTGTTCGACGAGCACCGGCTCTACACCCCCTCGGACATCTGCGGGCCGGTGGCGGTGGGGCCGCTGCGTCTGGGCGTGCCGATCTGCGAGGATGCCTGGTTCGACGACGTGGCCGAGGCGCAGGCGGAATCGGGCGCGGAACTGCTGCTGGTGCCCAACGGCTCGCCCTATTCGCGCGGACGGCTGGAGGTGCGGATGCAGCACATGATCGCGCGGGTGGTCGAGACCGGGCTGCCGCTGGTCTATCTCAACCTCCTGGGCGGGCAGGACGATCAGGTGTTCGACGGCGGCAGCTTCGTGCTGAGCCCCGGCGGTGCGCTGGCGGCACAGATGCCGGTTTTCGAGGAAGCGCTGGCGCACGTGGATTTCACCCGCACGCCCGAGGGCTGGCGGGCCGAGCCCGGCGCGCGCGCGGCGGTGCCCGATGACTGGGAGCAGGATTACCGCGCCATGGTCATGGGCACCGGCGACTATCTGCGCAAATCCGGCTTCGACCGCGCGGTGCTGGGCCTCTCGGGCGGGGTGGACTCGGCGCTGGTGGCGACCATCGCCGCCGACGCGCTGGGCCCGGAGAACGTGCGCTGCGTGATGCTGCCCTCAGCCTACACCGCCGATCACTCGACCGAGGACGCGACCGATCTGGCCGCGCGGCTGGGGGCGCGGCTGGACAATGTGGGCATCGAAGGCCCCCGCGCGGCGGTGGAGGCCGTGCTGGCGCCGCTCTTCGAAGGGCTGGAGCCGGACGTGACCGAGGAAAACATCCAGTCCCGCCTGCGCGGCACGCTCCTGATGGCGCTGGCCAACAAGACCGGTGCGATGCTGCTGACCACCGGCAACAAGTCCGAGATCGCGGTGGGCTATTGCACGATCTACGGCGACATGAA
>SKMI01000040.1 GCA_007121115.1 Paracoccaceae bacterium
ACCGCCACCAAGGGCCGCGTGCGCGCCTTTGGCCGGGTGTGGGATTTCGACGGCCGCAGCGCGGAAATCTGCCAGATCGACTGGAAAGGCCCCGGTCGGTGAGCCTGCCGCTGCTGTCTCCATCGCGCCGGTTGCGGCGCACCCCGTTTTCCGACGGGGTCGAGGCCGCGGGGGTCAAGGCCTACACGGTCTACAACCACATGCTGCTGCCGACCGTGTTCCGGTCGGTGGAGGAAGATTATCACCACCTGAAGGCCGCCGTGCAGGTCTGGGACGTGTCCTGCGAACGGCAGGTGGAAATTCGCGGCCCGGATGCCCAGCGGCTGGTGCAGATGCTGACCCCGCGCGACCTGCGCGGGATGCTGCCGGGGCAGTGCTATTACGTGCCGATTGTCGATGAGACCGGCGGGATGCTGAACGACCCGGTAGCAGTGAAGCTGGCCGAGGATCGCTGGTGGATTTCCATCGCCGACAGTGATCTGCTCTATTGGGTCAAGGGGCTGGCCTATGGCTACCGGCTGGACGTGCTTGTGGACGAGCCCGACATCTCTCCCCTGGCCGTGCAGGGACCGAAGGCCGAAGACCTGATGGCCCGCGTCTTCGGCGATGCCGTCCGGCGCATCCGCTTCTTCCGCTTCGGCCATTTCGACTTTCAGGGCCGGGACATGGTGGTGGCGCGCTCGGGCTATTCCAAGCAGGGGGGCTTCGAGATCTATGTCAACGGCACCGACATGGGGATGCCGCTGTGGAACGCGCTGATGGAGGCCGGGCGCGATCTGGATGTCCATGCGGGCTGCCCGAACCTGATCGAGCGGGTGGAGAGCGGATTGCTGAGCTACGGCAATGACATGACCGATGACAACACGCCCCATGAATGCTGGCTGGGCCGGTTCTGCAACACCCAGAGCGCCATCGGCTGCATCGGGCGCGACGCGCTGCTGCGGGTGGCCAAGGAAGGGCCGCTGCAACAGATCCGCCCGATTTCCATCGACGGGGCGAAGGTCGGGGTCTGTGACCGCTACTGGCCGGTGCTGACCCGGCAGGGCGAGCAGGTGGGCCGTATCAGCTCGGCCGCCTGGTCGCCGGATTTCGGCACCAATGTCGCTATCGGCATGGTGCGCATCACGCATTGGGACGCGGGCACCGAACTGGTGGTGCAGACGCCGGAGGGGCGGCGCGACGCGCTGGTCCACGCCGCGTTCTGGAACTGAGGAAAGAGGGAGAAGGCTATGAGCTTCAACGCACTTCAGGTCATCAGGGATGATGAGGGCAAGACCCACGCGAACGTTACGCAGATCACCGAAGATCAGTTGCCCGCGGGCGATGTAACCGTGGCGGTGGAATACTCCACCGTGAACTACAAGGACGGGCTGTGCATCGGCCCCGGCGGCGGGCTGGTGCGGACCTATCCGCATGTGCCCGGGATCGATTTCGCGGGTACGGTCGAGGCCAGCGACGATGCGCGCTACAAGCCCGGCGACAAGGTGGTGCTGACTGGCTGGCGCGTGGGCGAAGCGCATTGGGGCGGCTATGCCCAGAAGGCGCGGGTCAAGGCCGACTGGCTGGTGCCCCTGCCCGAGGGGCTGGACACGCGCCAGGCCATGGCCGTGGGCACCGCCGGTTTCACGGCGATGCTGGCGGTGATGGCGCTGGAGGATCACGGGTTGAAACCCGGCAAGGGGCCGGTGCTGGTGACCGGCGCCGCCGGTGGCGTGGGTTCGGTCGCCGTGGCGCTGCTGGCCGCGCTGGGGCACGAGGTCGCCGCCGTCACGGGCCGCCCCGAGACCGAGGGCTACCTGCGCGGCCTTGGCGCCAGCCAGATCGTCCCGCGCGCGGAGATCGCCGAGACCGTCAAGCGCCCGCTGGAGTCGGAAACCTGGGCGGGCTGCGTCGATGCCGTGGGCGGCGCGATGCTGGCGCGTGTCCTGGGGCAGATGCAATACGGCGCTTCGGTCGCCGCCGTGGGGCTGGCCGGGGGCGCGGGACTACCCGCGACGGTGGTGCCCTTCCTGCTGCGCGGCGTGAACCTGCTGGGCATTGATTCGGTGATGCAGCCCTATGACAACCGCCTGCGCGCCTGGGAGCGGATCGCCCGCGACCTGCCGCTGGACAAGCTGGAAGCGATGGTTCACCCGGCCACACTGGCCGATCTGCCGCAGCTTGGCGCGGATATCCTGAAGGGGCAGGTTCAGGGCCGCGTGGTGGTGGATGTGAACGCCTGACGCGGTAGCCTGACCCGCGCGTCGGGCGGGAAACGCCCCCGCATCGTCGATGCGGGGGCGCTGGCGGCAGAAGGCGTCATCGGCTCGGCAGGGTCGCGTTCCGCGTGACGGTAACGCGCAGGGTGCAGCCACGCTGCCGACCGGGCGCTTGTCCCAGCCCTGATCGCCTATCGATACGTCTGGTCCATGCCGGCCTGTCGGCCCATCAGCGCTGCCTGTGTGCGATTGTTCACGCCCAGCCGCCGATAGAGCGTCTTGACGTGCAGCTTCACGGTCGCCTCGCTCAGGGACAGGTCGCGGGCGATTTCCTTGTTCGACTGCCCGTGACACAGCCCGCGCAGGACATCGCGTTCACGTTGGGTCAGCCGTTCGGACATGGTCCGGGCGCTGTCTTCCGCGAACCCGAGCGCCGTTGGCGGCGCGGAATCGCCGATCAGCAGATCAACCGGCACAAAGCGTTCGCCCAGCCCCATGAAGGCGATGGCATGGGCCAGCGACTTGCCTGCCATGGATTTGGGCAGGAATCCCGCGGCGCCCAGCGCCAGCGCGTCCTCGGCCAGACTGCGCGAGGCGGTGCCCGAAATGATCGCCACGGGCTGGCCCTGGGCCAGATCGATCGCCCTGCGCAAACCGCCGAGCCCATCCATGCCCGGCATGTCGTAATCCAGAAGGATCAGGTCGAAGGCGGGTTCGTTGGCAACATGCTGCAACGCCGTCTCCAGATCGGGGGCGCAGATCACGTCATGGCCGACCTCCCGCACCAGATAGGCGGTCAAAGCGTCGGTCAACAGTTCATGGTCATCGGCCAGCAGCAGGCGCATTGGCATCCGGGCCTTTTTCGATGGCGCGCGGCAGGGTGGCGATTTTCGCCGCAAGCTGCGCTGCGGTGGCGGGTTTGCTGACCACCGCGTCAAATACTCCTTGCGATATCTGGTCGTTGAAATCGGTGGCTGCAAGAGCGGTGAGCAGGATCATCGCGGGCCTGTGACGGCCGGCCGCGATCCGCGTGCCCAGATCGATGCCGGACATGTCGGGCATCTGCATGTCGGTGATGATCACGTCCCATGACGCGGGGTCCTCGGCCAGGGTGTCCAGTGCATCGGTGGCGCTGATGCACCCGGCCACTTCGGCGCCGCAGGCTTCAAGGGCGCTGCAGACCCAGGCAAGCTGGTCATCATCGTCATCCACCACCAGCACCTGCAGGCCCTTGAGCAGGAGCTCCTCAGAGGGTCCCTCTGCCTGAGCGGCCCCGCACACGGCCACGGGCGTAACCACGGATGCGGCAGTGGGGAGGGTGCAATGTAGGGGTTTACAGGGCCAGAGCACCGTGGCCTGCGTCCCGCCCCCGGCCCGAGGACGCAGCCGCATATGGCCGCCGACCGCGCGCAGGACATTGCGCACGATCACCAGCCCCAGACCACTGCCCTTGCCGCGCTTGGTGGTGAACGAGGGTGCATAGACCTGATCGCGGTTCTGGTCCTGGATGCCGGGGCCGGTGTCCTCGACATCAAGGCGCAGGTAGGCGCGCCCGGCGTCCGGGCGGCCGGTATCGAACGCGGCGCGCAAGTCCGCGGTTTCGGCCGTGCGCAGCCGCACGGTGATGGCGGGCCGGTCGGTGCGCAGGGCCAGTTCGGCCACCGCATCGCGGGCATTGATGAGCAGGTTGAGCACCACCTGAAGCACGTCGGTCGGATCGGCGGTGACCGCGACCGGGGCGCCGGGCAGATCGAGGCGGATGGTTTCGCCCGCGCGCAGGCTTGGACGCACCAGTTCGGTGGCATCGGTGACGGGCTGGCGCAGGTCGAGCCCGACCAGCTCCCGCTCGCGGGTGCCCAGCGATGTCAGGCGCCGCAGCAGCGCCGTGCCCTGGTTGATGGCGGCTTCGATCCTGCGCATCTCGGGCGCTTTTGCGGTCCATGTCTCGGTATCGATGGCCGCCAGCGCCCCCGAGATCGCGGCCAGCAGGTTGGCGAAATCATGCGCGGTTTCGGTGGCGATCTGAGCAATCACCTCATGCCGCTGGGCGCGCTGGAGGTCCTCGCGCAGGCGCGCCTGTTCCTGCCGCGCGCGGCGTTCCCGCGAGGTGTCGCGCACCAGGCACAGCAGCAGGCCACGGCTTTCGCGGGTGATCGAAAGCGCGTGCACGCGGGGGGCATTTTGCGCATCGTCGGCGACGGTGATCTCGCCGTGCCAGAAGCCGGTTTGATCCAGCGCGGGCTGCGCCTCGTCCAGCAGCGCACGCGCGGTCCGCGGTGGATAGAGGTCCTGCCAGCTTCGACCGATGACCTGCGCGACATCGCTCAGCCCGAACAGCCGCAGAAACGCCGGGTTCGCATGGGTCACAGTCCCGTCGGCGTCGACAAAGGCGATCCCCTCGCGCGAGGCGTCCAGCACCGCCGCGCGGTCATTGAGGGCGCGCGCCTCGGCATTCTTGAGCGCGGTGATGTCCACCATCATGCCCACGCGCCCGCCGTCGCTGGTGGCCTTTTCCAGCCGGCGCAGCCAGCGGCCATCGGGCAGGGCGCGCTCGGCTTCGAAAAAAGGCGTGTCGTAGCGGGCAAGCAGGGGGTGCGCCATGGGGTCTGTAGGATCCACCGGCACCGAGGTTTCTCCGTTCCGCGCCGCTTCGGCGATGAAATCCTCCAGCCGCACGCCCGGGACCAGCAGATGCGCGCTCTGCGGATAGAGGGCGCGATAAGGCGCGTTGCACAGCACCAGCCGGCGGTCACGGTCGAAATAGACAAAGGCATCCTGCAGCGCGTTCACCGCATCTTCCAGTTGCGCCCGGGCGGCCCTGGCCTCGGCGGTGGCAGCGGCCTGCGCCTGTTCGGCGTGCTTGCGGGCGGTGATGTCGGTGAGCACCAGCACATGACCGGGCGCATCATCACATGCAAGGTGCAGGCGCCGCGCATCCAGGCTGGCCCACCACGGCGCGCCGTTGCGGTCCAGCGCACGGACCTCGGACAGCACCACCTCGTCCGCGGTCAGCGCAGAACAGATCCGGTCGGCCTCGCCCGGTGCGGCGTCATCCAGGCGCAGGATATCGCGCGGCCGCAAGCCGCGGGCGGATGCAGGCGTATACCCGGTGCGGCGTTCGCAGGCCGCGTTGATCCAGCGGATGCGCCGGTCGGCATCTGTCAGGATGACCAGGCTTGCGGTCTGCTCCACAATCGCGCCCAGTTGCTGCACCTGATGACGCTGCGCCATCTCGTCGGTGATGTCGCGGACGACATGGATGTAACCGTGCCGCCCGCCCGGTATACCGGGCATCCGCGCCGATACAAAACTGCTGTACCAGCGCCGTCCGTGCGGCTGCTCCAGGGCGTATTCCGCGGGGCCGGCATGGCCGCGCCGGTCGGTTTCGGCCATCATCCTGCGGGCCAGCGCCGCAATATCGGGCGGCAGAACCGCCTCGGGCGGCTTGCCCATGATCTCGGACGGGTCCAGCACTTCGGCCATGGGCGAGGTCTGGTGAAAGCCCGTGAAACAGCCATCGGCATCGGACTCCAGCACCAGGTCGGGCAGGGCGTTCATCATCGCCTCGGCGCGGTTGCGCTCGGCGGCCAGGTCACGCCGGGCCTGTGCGATCCGCGCCTCGGTATCGCGCCGGTGCAGCACCGTGCCGATGACATTGGCCACCGACTTGATCAGTTCGATCTCGATCTCCGAAAAGCTTCGGGGCGCGCGCACCGCGTCATAGCCGACGAATCCCGACAGGGTGCCCCCCAGCCGCAGCGGCACCGCCAGCACCGAGCGGATTTGCTGGCGTTCCAGCGTTTCGCGCAGGTCGGGGTCTTCACCGTAAATGGCGACATCGGGCACATAAACATGCCCGCGGTGGCGGAATTCGCGCCACCACATATCGCCCAGCGACACGGGCAGGTCCTGCAGCGTTTCGATCATGGGCGCGATGCCCTCGGCGCACCATTCGTGGGTATTGCTCAGATAGACAGTGTCGCGAACCTGGAACAGATAGGTCCGGTCGCAGTCGGCGAACCGGCCCAGCCGTTCCAGCGCCGTGTCGATCTGCGCGTCCAGCGCGTCCGTATCGACACAAAGCAGGTCGTTGATGACCGACACCACCAGCGCCTGCGTCGCTTCGGTCTGGCGCGTCGGCCGCATGGTGTGACCGGACGGCGCATCACCCGCGGGGCGCGCGCTGCGATCCGCGATTGCGCGGTCTGTGTCCGGGTCGTTATCCTTCATGCTGACCTGTCATTCTGGTTAAGGCAGCGGTCCGGGACAATCGGCAACCCTGTCCGGCGACGCCGCGCGGCATATATGGCGGGCAGGAGACACTTACGCAAACATAACACACGGCGCACCATGACCGAAGGCTCACCAAGAAGATTGCTGCGCATCACCGGCGAAGGCGCGCGCGCCTTCCTGCAAGGTCTGGTCAGCAATGAACTCCATCGACTGGAGGCACCGGACGGCGAAAGGATCGTCTATACCGCGCTCCTGACCCCGCAAGGCAAGTATCTGGCGGATTTCTTCGTCATCGCCGATGGCGAGGACCTGCTGCTGGACGTGGCCGCAGAGCTGGCCGAGGACCTGCAGCGTCGGCTGACCATGTACCGGCTGCGCAAGCCGCTGACCATCAAGGCCGATCCCCTGCAGGTGCGCCGCGGCACCGGCCCCGCGCCCGCAGGCGCGCAGGCCGATCCACGCCACCCGGCGCTGGGCTGGCGGCTTTACGGCACCGAGGGCGGCGATGACGGCACCGACTGGGACGCGCTGCGAGTCGCGCATTGCATCCCCGAAAGCGGCATCGAACTGATCCCCAACGAAAGCTTCCTGCTGGAATGCGGCTTCGACCGGCTGAACGGGGTCGATTTCCGCAAGGGCTGCTATGTGGGGCAGGAAGTCACCGCGCGGATGCGCCACAAGACCGAATTGCGCAAGGGGCTGGTGACGGTAGAGGTGGACGGGACCGCGCCCGTGGGCACCGAGATTACCGCCGACGGCAAGAGCGTCGGCACGCTCTACACCCAGTCCGGGGGGCAGGGGATCGCATACCTACGCTTCGACCGCGCCATCCGCGCGACAGCGCCGATGGAGGCGGGGACGGCGCGGGTACGCTGGACGCCTTCGGACACCGCCGCCACGGAGACTGGCGCCGCTGGCGGCTGAGCGCCCTTCAGGTCTGCCGCCCATCCACGGGCGGAATGCGAAACGGTGCGCCGCGGCTGGGCACGCTGGGCAGCCAGTCGCCATAGCCCGGCGCGCGGGTGCGGTCCAGAAGTGCGGCCAGCGCGTCAAGCGGCGCCTGCGCCCAATCGACGCGCAGGTTGAGCGGCGCGGCCTCGTCCGACACCACCAGGAGCGCGGCGGATTGCAGGCCGCGGAAATCGCCGCCCGCGGCTTCGGCCGCGCGCAGCCCGGCCAGCAGCCGGTCCGGAAAGGCGCCGCTGGCGCCCGTGAACCCGTCATGCAGCGCATCGAGCACCCGCGGGCCGGTCAGCATGTTCCCGGCCACCAGCAGCTCGGCACCTGTCGCGTGCCCCTTCCAGTCGGTGTTGCGCGCCCCGGTGAACGCCGCGCCCCCGCCCGCGCGCCCCAGCGCCGAAAGCTGCCGCCAGTCGCGGCCCGTGTCCGCCGCCGTCAGCCGCGCGACCGCATCTGCCGCGCTTTCACCCGCCGACATGGCCGCGATCACGTCTTCGCCCCAGAGATGCGAGGGCGCAGCGCCCTGCGACGCACTGATCCCGGCGCGCGAATCACCGCGCAGCACCCAGCCGCCCACGCACAGGCTGCCGGTCGCCGCTGCCCCGCCCAGGGCACCGCTGCCCGGATCGCGGGCAAGAAGTGAAAAGGTCATCGCGCGCCTCCCTGCCTTTTGTTGCGATTTATCATGAAAATTTTGACCGATGCAAATTATCATGATAAATAACGGCAATTCTCAACCCACAGGGAGATCTCTGCCATGTTCCGTCCCAGACTGACACGTCGTGGCCTCGGAGTGCTGACGGCTGCGCTGCTGGCCACTTCGGCGCTGACCGCACCTGCCATGGCGCAGACGCCGCCGGGGGTGCTGGTGGTCGGCCAGATCGCCGAGCCGCAGGCGCTGGACCCGCACGCGGTCACCGCCGTCAACGATTTCCGCATCCTGATGAATGTCTATGACGGGCTGGTCCGCTACGCCCCCGGCACGCTGGAGGTCGAGCCCGCGCTGGCCACCGCCTGGGAGATCAGCGACGATGGGCTGGTCTATGACTTCACCCTGCGCGAGGGGGTCACCTTCCACGACGGCACCGCCTTCGACGCCGAGGCGGTGGTCTGGAACTTCGAGCGGATGCTGGACGAAGACCACCCGATGCACGAGGCGACGGGGCCGTTCCCGCTGTCCTTCTTCTTCTCGGCAGTGCAGGTGGTCGAGGCGCTGGACACCCACACCGTGCGCTTCACCCTGAACGAGCCCTTCGCGCCCTTCCTGTCGAACCTCGCCTATCCCACCGGGCTGATCGTCTCGCCCGCCGCGGTCGCGGAACATGGCGCCGACTTCGGGCGCAACCCGTCGGGCACCGGGCCGTTCCAGTTCGCCGAGTGGCGTTCGAACGAACGCGTGGTGGTGACGCGCAACGAAAACTACTGGGACGGCACGGCGGCGTCCGAGGCAGTGATCTTCCGCCCCATCACCGACGCCAACACCCGCGTGGCCGAGATGCTCTCGGGCGGGATCGACGTGATGGTCGAGGTGCCGCCCGTGGCGCTGGGGCAGTTCGACGATCCCGGCTTCAGCATCGTCGAGCAGGCCGGGCCGCATGTGTGGTTCCTGATCCTCAACATGCGCGAAGGCCCGTTCACCGACCAGCGCGTGCGCCAGGCGGCAAACTACGCCATCAACAAGGAAGCGCTGGTCAACGATGTGCTGGAAGGCACGGCCACGGTTGCCGCCGGTCCCACGCCCCCGGCCTTTGCCTGGGCACATAACGAAGAACTGGATCCTTATCCCTATGATCCTGACCGCGCGCGCGAACTTCTGGCCGAGGCCGGAGTGGAGTCGCCCGCGATCACCTTTTATGTGACCGAAGGCGGCTCGGGGATGCTGGACCCGGTGCCCATGGGCACGGCGATGCAGGCCGACCTGGCCGCCGTGGGCTTCGATGTGACCATCGAAACCTATGAGTGGAACACCTTCCTGGGCCGGGTCAATCCGGGGCTGGAGGGCCGCGCGGACATGGCGCAGATGGCCTGGATGACCAACGATCCGGACACGCTGCCGTTCCTGACCCTGCGCACCGAAGCCTTCCCCGAGGATGGCGGGTTCAACTCCGGCTATTACTCCAACGCCGTGGTGGACGACCTGCTGGAGCGTGCCCGCATAAGCACCGACCAGGACGAGCGCGCCGAGCTTTACCGCGAGATGCAGGAAATCGTGCAGGAGGATGCACCCTGGGTATTCGTGGCCAACTGGGTGCAGAACGCCGTGCATTCCGACCGGGTCGAAAACTTCACCCTGGAGCCGTCGTTCTTCCTGCTGCTCAGGGATGTGGCCAAGAACTGAGGCCGGGGAAAGGGGGGGCGCTCGCGCCCCCCTCGCCGCCCTTCCGGGCGGCTCACCCCCCTGAGGGTATTTTTCGCAAGATGAAGAAGCGGGGAGGCCGCCATGGGCGCGTACATCCTGAAGCGACTGCTGTCGGCCATTCCGGTGCTTTTCGGGATCACGGTGATCGTGTTCCTGATCATGGCGATGATCCCGGGCGATCCGGCCACCGCAATTCTGGGCAGCTATGCCACGCCCGAGAACGTGGAGCGGCTGAACCGGCATCTGGGGTTGGACCGGCCGCTGTGGCAGCAGTATTTCATCTGGATCGGCAACCTGCTGCAGGGCGATTTCGGGCGGTCATTCGCGCTCAACCGCCCCGTGCTGGACGAGATCCTCGACCGGTTCGGGGCGACGCTGATTCTGGCGGGAACGGCCTTCGTGCTCTGTGCGCTGCTGGGGATCCTGGCGGGCGTGGTCTCGGCGGCGCGGCAGTACGGGCTGGCGGACAAGGCGATCACCTTCGTGGTGATCCTGGGCATTTCGATCCCGTCCTTCTTCCTCGGCATGATGATGATCCTGCTGTTTGCGGTGCAGTTGCGCTGGCTGCCGGCCTCGGGGATGTATTCGATCTGGGGCGGGGGCGATCTGCCGGACCTGCTGCGCCATCTGGTCATGCCCGCGTTCGCGCTGTCGGTGGTGGCGACCGGCGTGATCGCGCGGCTGTCGCGTTCGGCGATGCTCGAGGTGCTGCGGCAGGACTTCATACGCACCGCGCGCGCCAAGGGCGTGCATGAGCGCCGCGTGATCTGGGGGCACGCGCTGCGCATGGCCATGGTCAGCATCATCCCGGTGCTGGGCATCCAGGCGGGCTTCGTGCTCTCGGGCGCGGTCTATATCGAGATGGTGTTCCAGTGGCCCGGTGTCGGGCGGATGCTGGTGGATGCGATCCTGAAGCGCGACATCCTGCTGGTGCAGGGCGGCGTGGTCTTCGTGGCCGCCTGCTATGTGGGTTTCAACATCATCGTCGACGTGGCGCAGGCCTGGCTCGACCCGCGGATCAAGACCTGAGGGGGCGGGGCCATGGGTGCGTTTCTGAAACTTCTGTTCCGCAACCGGCTGGCGGGCTTCGGCGCCGTGGTGCTGGGGGCGATCATCGTGCTGGCACTGATCACGCCATGGCTGCCGCTGCATCCGCCCAACGCGACCGTGACCGCCAACCGCTTCCTGCTGCCGGGCACGCCGGGGCATCTGCTGGGCACCGACCATCTGGGCCGCGACCAGCTTTCGCGGCTTCTCTGGGGGACGCGACTGTCGCTGGCGGTGGGGTTTGCGGCCGCCGTGATCGCGGGCGTGGTCGGCGCGGCCATCGGTATCATCGCGGGCTATTTCGGCGGGCGCACGGACAACGTGACCATGCGCGGCGTCGACATGCTCATGGCCTTTCCCTACATCCTGCTGGCGCTGGCGATTGTCGCCGCCCTTGGCCCCGGGCTGATGAACGCGCTGATTGCGGTGGCGGTGGTCAACATCCCCTTCTTTGCCCGGAACATCCGCGGGATCACCGTGGGGATCGCCAACAAGGAGTTCATCGACGCCGCCCGGCTGTCGGGCATGGGCCACACCCGCATCCTGCTGACCGAGGTGTTGCCGAACGTGATCCCGGTGATCGTCATCGCCATGTCCACCACCATCGGCTGGATGATCCTGGAGACCGCGGGGCTGTCCTTCCTGGGCCTCGGCAGCCAGCCGCCGCAAGCCGATCTGGGCTCCATGCTGGGCGAGGCGCGCTCGGCCATGATCACGGCGCCGCATACCTCCATCGTGCCCGGCGTGATGATCCTGCTGATCGTCATGTCCATCAACCTCTTGGGCGACGGGGTGCGCGATGCGCTGGACCCGCGGCTGCGCTCGGGCGCGTTGACGCGACCGCTGCCCGCGACGCAGGTGGCGCGAAAGTCGGTGCCGGAGGTGCCCGCCAAGCCGGGACTGCTGGAGATCGATGCGCTGGAGACGCAGTTCCATGTGGGCAAGCGGGTCTATCGCGCCGTGGGGGGCGTGTCGCTGGAGCTGAAGCCGGGCGAGTGTCTGGGCCTGATCGGCGAAAGTGGCTCCGGCAAGTCGGTCACTGCGCTGTCGGTGATGGGGCTGGTCGCCTCGCCCCCCGGGGTGATTACCGGGGGCGCGGTGCGGCTGGAAGGGCGGGATCTGGTCGGCGCGAAGTATGAGCGGCTGCGCAGCCTGCGCGGGGACAAGGTGGCCTATATCTTCCAGGACCCGCTTTCGACCCTGCACCCGCTCTACCGCGTCGGCGACCAACTGGCCGAGGCGATCCTGTCCCACCATGGGATCGGGCGCGCGGCGGCGATGGAGCGCGCGGTGAAACTGCTCGAAGACGTGCGCATCCCCAATGCGAAAGCCCGCGCGCGGTCCTTCCCGCACGAACTCTCGGGCGGCATGCGCCAGCGGGTCGCAATCGCAATGGCGCTGGCCAACGAGCCGGACATCATCATCGCGGACGAGCCGACCACCGCGCTGGACGTGACCGTGCAGGCGCAGATCCTTGCGCTCCTGGATCGGCTGCGGCGCGAGCGCGACGTGGCGATCCTGTTCATTACGCATGACTTCGGCGTGGTGGGCCAGCTTTGCGACCGGGTCGCGGTGATGTATGCGGGCCGGATCGTCGAACAGGGGCCCACGCGCGAAGTGCTGGAGGCGCCCGCGCATCCCTACACCAAGCGCCTGATCGCCTGCGTGCCGGAACTGGGCGAGGGGCGGCGGGTGCTGGCCGCCATTCCCGGCCTGCCCCCGGCGGTGGATGCGCTGCCCGAGGGCTGCGCCTTTGCGCCGCGCTGCGAGAAGGCCACCGATGCCTGCCGGGCGGGCGAAATCGCGCTTGAATCGCACGGGGGCCGCAAGCTGCGCTGCATCCATCCCGAACCCGCACCGGTGGAGGAAAGCGCATGAGCATCGCCCTGAAAGCCACTGATCTGTCGAAGACATTCGAAATCGGCAAGCGGCTGATCGGCCCGCCGCGCGGGCTGGTGCGCGCGGTGCATCCGACCACATTCGAGGTGCAGGCGGGCGAAACCTTGGGAATCGTGGGCGAATCGGGGTGCGGCAAGTCCACGCTGGCGCGGATGCTGGTGGGGCTGGAGCCACCCACGGGCGGCAGCATCGAGATCGAGGGCAAGGCGCTGGATAACGCCGACCCGGCGGCTTTCGGGCGGCTGATCCAGTATGTGTTCCAGGACCCGGTCAGCAGCCTGAACCCGCGCAAGACCATCCGCGAGATCCTCGAGATCCCGCTGAAGCTGCTGCACGGAATGGACCGCAAGGCACGCGCGGCGCGGATTGCGGAAATCTTCGAGGCCGTGAACCTGCGTCCCGAGTTCCTGACCCGCTACCCGCATGAATTCTCGGGCGGGCAGGCGCAACGGATCGGCATCGCGCGGGCGCTGGCGGCGAATGCGCGCATCCTGATCCTGGACGAACCGGTTTCGGCGCTGGATGTCTCGGTCCAGGCGCAGGTGCTGAACCTGCTGGCCGATCTGAAGCGTGAATTCGGGCTGACCTATCTGTTCATCAGTCATGATCTGGCAGTTGTGGAATCGGTCAGCGACCGGATCGCGGTGCTGTATTTCGGCGCGGTGGTGGAGCAGGGGCCGGCGGAGAAGGTCTTTGCCATGCCGCGCCACCCCTATACGAAGCTACTGGCCGACAGCGCACCGCGGGTGGGCCAACCGCTGGGCGGCGTGCAGTCCGGGGAGTTGCCGGACCCGCTGAACCCGCCGCCGGGTTGCGCCTTTGCCGGGCGTTGCCCGAAGGCGACGGACCTGTGCCGCAAGGAACGCCCGGAGCTGCGCGTGATCGAGGGAGACCAGCTTGCCGCCTGCCACCACCCGCTCTGAGCCGCGCACGGGAAGCCGCCGGTCGCGCCCGCAGCAGGTGGCCGAGGCGATCAAGGATTGGGTGATGGAGCGTGGCCTGCAACCCGGCGACCGGCTGCCGTCCGAGGCCGAACTGATCGACCGTTTCGCCATGGCCAAGGGCACGATCCGCGAAGCGCTGCGCATCCTGGAAGCGCAGGGGCTGGTCAAGTCGCGCACCGGGCCGGGGGGCGGGGTTTTCGTCCATCAGGTGTCCGAGGACCGGGCAGCGGCGCTCCTGGGCAACTACTTCTATTTCCAGCGGCTGAGCATCGACGATATCTATGCGGTGCGCGCGGCGCTGGAGCCGGAACTGGCCGCCAGTCTGGCGGGCAAGCTGAACGAAGGGCAACTGGCGGCGCTGGAAGGGGTGGTCGCGCGCTACGCCGAACCCGCCCGCGATGCCGAGGAAGAGCGCGTGCAGCACATGGATTCGCTGCGCTTTCACGCGCTTCTGGCCGAACTGTCGGACAACGCCCTGCTGCGCTTCCTGATCCGGTTCACCGCCAACATGCTGAGCGAGGTGACCGTAACCCGCCAACTTTACACGCCCCCCAACCCCGAGCTGTGGGAAAGCGGGCGCGATTATCAGGCGCGGCTGCTGGCGGCGCTGCGCAGTGGCGCAGGCGATGAAGCCCGCGCGATCATGGCCGCCCACATGCGCAGCGCGCATCGGCTGATGCGCGCGCAGGAAGCCGCTGTCACGCGCCGCTTCCTGCCCGAGGACGGGATGATCTGAACCCGAGACCCGCCAGCCCCCCGC